>JAAZCB010000616.1 GCA_012513545.1 Clostridiaceae bacterium | reverse complement strand
CCGCTCTGTTCCCATGCTTCAACATGTGCAAATTTCTCTTGGCGATTTGTTAAACTCATAGCTTTTTTGAACCAAAAGTAGAACCTTCTATACTCCTTTGGAATATGGTAATCATGGGGTGCATACGAATGTTATGAATATTTACTTATCACAAGCACATCTCCAAAGAGGAAGGGTATCTGCTATAAGTGCAATATCTCGAAAAATAGCTGTTATGATAGATCCCTGTTGGAAGAAGATGGTATCAATAGGGATGAAGATCTATTTTTAGATGATTGAGGGTGGAAACTCCTATGGAGTTTTATACGCAGGAGTTGCATTGTGCCCCCAGATAAATCCATGGATTATGCACAGGATACTCCTAAGGGAGTAAGAATAATAAAATTGAACATCCAATGTGTCTTTCTAATGAAAGTTCATTAATATTCCGGAAAAGGAAATGAAATGGGGATAATAAAAACGGTTAAAAGGCTGTAGGGCTTTACTGTAAATAAACCCTTGATTTATCCGGGGGAAGGTGACAGGAATTGCTAACACAAAACCCTGTAAGGATTTTCCTATGTTGGATTATGCCATGATTGTTTGGACATGTCATCGGGGGTATGCCATTTGGAACATACACACCACAAAGAAAATTAAGAGGGAATAAATAGGGTTTCATTTGATCAACAAGCTCCAGCATCTTGTTCTGGCATTTAAACGTTGGTCAGAAACAATACAAATCATCAGTAAAACGATGGTGCAATAAAAATTGCTATTCATTTTTTCAATGGCAATCGCTTTTTCATGACCATATAATCCGCAATGAACATTATTATCAGCGTATTTCAGAATACATACAAAAAAAATCCGGTGTCATGCTTAAATATTAAATTCTATCATGAATAAAATCACTGGATAAAACTTCTTGAATTAGTTCTAAAAGCAGGGCATTATGGGTTTTAAGAACCGGTAGTGGATTATTAAATGATGTAAATGAAAAAGAATACATCATTTGCTATTCCTGGTGCAAATACCTTTGTCCCTGCATGGTTTTATGATTGAATGTTGGAAGCCAATTCTGGCGGGATTGTATATATAAAAAACCACTTACAGGAAATTGTCGAAGTAAGGAGCAATATACTTTCGCCCTGCAACGTTGTAATTGAAGCCTATTCGAATTCTTCAGCAGGCATTGTTTAAAAAAAACAAAAAAAAATCAGTTCAATGTTGGGAATAATATTTTTTTATATAAATTTACAGCCAATTAATCTGAATATTGATTCCGTTAAAAGAAGTATGGCTGTCAGTAACTTAAAGAAGGAACCTTAATTTCTAAATCAGAATACACTTAACACTTTAGTCCCTGAAAATTACCCTTTATCAGGGACTTTTTTTGTGCTTTTTTTAGTACATTTGTTATCAGTATGCTTTCTCATATTTTTACCAAACGGATTAAAACCTTAACATGATGAACGCCAATAAACCAAACAGCAGAAGGATGTTTTTCAGAAAAGCAGCCGGGATTTTAAGCTTTTCAACTGCCTTGTTTATCTTTCAGGCCTGTTATGGCACTCCCCAGGACTTTGAATATGTCTATTATATTGAAGGCACTGTTAAAAGTGCCGGTTCCGGTGCTGCAATCCAAGGGATTAAAGT
>JAAZCB010000615.1 GCA_012513545.1 Clostridiaceae bacterium | reverse complement strand
TTTATAGTCAATTTGATAATATATACTTTGTTGCTCCAAGCCTTTGGATGACGAAATGTGCTAAAGATTCTTCATTGGCCAGACAGAAGTCGGTATTTAATATTCCAAATATCATTAATGAAGATATTTTCAAGCCTGTTGACAAGACTTTCGCAAGGAAAATGTTTAATATTAGCGATAAAGGACCTGTAATAGCATTTGGCGCAATGTCGTTAAACAGTCCTTATAAAGGTTGGGCATATATGAAAGAAGCACTCAAGGTACTGAAATATAATTTCAACTGTAATGATATAACACTGTTGGTATTTGGGAGTGGGTTCAACAGTGCGATCGCTTCTGATATTCCCTATAATACCAGGTTTCTTGGATATTTAAGGGACGAGTATTCTTCAGCACTTGTCTATAATGCTGCGGATGTCTTTGTTACACCATCTCTTGCAGACAATTTGCCCACTACAATCCTGGAAAGTTTAAGTTGCTCAACTCCGGTTGTGGGTTTTAATATAGGCGGGATACCTGATATGATACGGCACAAAGAAAATGGTTATATTGCTGATTATAAAGATGCCAAAGATCTTGCTAATGGAATAAGATTTTGTATTGAAACCAAGATCTCCGGATGGTTGCCGGACAATTTTTTGAAAAACAGAATTTTAGAAAAGCATATGGATTTATTCAAAACTGCAGGAATAAATCTTTGATAAATAATTTATATTCATAATATGCACTGTAGAGTCATTCATGTGCAAATACATTCGTTTTCAGGGGGAAAAGCTGCACGCAGGCTTCATAAATCTTTTCTCGAAGAAGGTGTGGATTCGCAGGTTCTTTCATTAGTCGGTGATTTGGATGATGATGCTTGCATGATGAATTCCGGTAAAAAAGCATGGATCAAAGCTAGAATAGATTATAAGATTGAAAGCTGTATTTTAAGAAATACTATAAAGGATTTAGGAAAATTTTCTTTTCCTGTCCTTGGTACTGATATTTCTAAATTTGAATCAGTATATAAGGCGGATATAATTTATTTAAACTGGGTGCTGGGTGGTTTTATGAACTTACAGGGATATCGTAATCTGGCAAAAACAGGAAAACCTGTTGTAATTGTCATGCACGATATGTGGACTATTACAGGCGGTTGTCATCATAGTTTTTCTTGTGATAAATATACTTCCGAATGCTTTAAATGTCCGATGTTTAACGGACGAAACCTTTTTGATTTGGCTGCCAGAGGTTACCGGAAGAAACTAAAATTATATACTGAGTTTGAGAATCTTTATTTTGTATCACCCAGCAAATGGCTTCATGATTGTGCCAAAAAATCTTCATTAACAAGGCATAAGCCTGTTTTTCATATCCCCAACATTGTTGATGAAAGTGTTTTTAAGCCGTTAAATAAGGAAGCTGCACGACAGTTCCTGAACATCAATTCAGAGGAGTATGTTATTGCATTTGGGGCATTATCATTATCAAATCCATATAAAGGATGGAAGGAACTTGAGAAAGCACTGGACATACTTAGTAAAGGAAAATATCACAGGAACCTTTCAGTGTTAATTTTTGGAGGTGGTTATAACCAAAAACTGGCAAATTCAATACGCCTTAAAACGATTTTTCTAGGATATCTCAAAGATGAATATTCAATGGCCCTGGCATACAATGCAGCAGATGTATTTGTTGTACCTTCAAAGGCAGATAATCTTCCAACAACTATACTGGAATGTTTGTCCTGTGGAACTCCTGTCACTGGATTTGATGTAGGGGGTATACCAGAGATGATCGACCATATGAATAATGGATATCTGGCTTCTGGAAATGACCCTGAGGATCTTGCCAAAGGTATTGAATTCTGTCTTGCCAATAAGCTGAGAGGCAGGCTGTTGCCCGATTTTCACAAGGATGTTATTTTAAAAAAACACATGGATCTGCTGAATAATATTTCCAAGTAATGAATCTTACAAATCGCAATGTCAGAAAGATATCCAAATAAATCGCTCAATACAATATATAATTTTTTCTGGCTGGGAATTCTATTATATGTTGCAAGTTATGTTGTGGCTCAGTCAGATAAGGTGAATTTTATTCTGATCAATGTTTTCCAGATAATAGGGTTGCTGATGTTTGTTCCGGCAGCAATCTTCATTATAAGACCTAAAATTGATAATAAGTATCTGGGTTTCCTTTATACTATTTTTTTGATATGGTCATTAATAGTTGTAGCCAGAGGAGTTGAATTTAGCTATACTTCAATTAAACAACTTCTCTTCCGACCAAAATCCGGGTTATTTGTTTACTTAGTACCGTTAGCATTATTGTTTCCGAGAGATAAGATTTTCCTTAAAAAAATATTTGATGTGATAATCATAATGGGTATTCTTTATATAATTATCTCACTTATTTTTTTAAAAGATCTACTGATTTCCCACAACGAGGCTAAAAGCCGTGAAATGCTTGAGCATTTCAGCCAGTATCTCAGTTTTCCGGCAGGATTTATATTATTGACTTACACTTATCATTCAAATAAAAGGAAGCTATTTGCACTGTTTATTGTGGTGTTTACTTTCTTATTGGCAGTACTCAGGGCCAGAAGAGGCTTGATGTTCATTACTTTCAGTTCTCTGTTTTTTGCATATCTTGTATATCAGTATGTTAACAGAGTAAAAATCATCAATACAATTTTGTCTGCATTTTTGATTGTTATAGTCAGTGTTGTGGCATTAAAGATATATGATGCTAACCGTACAAGTACCTTCAGCCAGATAACTGGAAGAATTGGGCATCAAACAAGGTCAGAAGTTGAGGAATATTTTTTTATGGACCTGAAAACCAAAGACTGGATAATCGGCAAAGGCTTGGAAGGGGAATATTTCTGTCCTGGAGTTGTAGAAGGAGATCGGATATCTATTTACAGGACAGTAATCGAAACAGGATTTTTGCAGATAATCCTAAATGGCGGAATTATAAGTCTTGGTTTAATGTTGTTAATTATGGTACCTGCTCTTTTTAAGGGATTATTCTATTCAAAAAATCTTATGTCGAAGGCCGCGGCAATTTGGATTATTCTGTTTCTGCTTTATTCATACCCGGGGACTCCATCAATGTTTTCCATGAGTTATATTCTTACCTGGATCTCAATAGGAATTTGCTACTCAGCTGAATTTAGAATGATACCGGAAGATGAGATGACAGAAATGATCGGAAACAACAAAATGTTACTTTCTGAAGACCTCTCTGGTTTAGACATTATAGAACAATTCTAGAATAATTAAAATACAATATTACTATTATAGTATATTATGAATTATCCTAAAGTATTCATTTTTGGTCAGCCTTTCAATAATTTTTCAGGAGGGGGAATTACCCTTACTAACCTTTTTAAAGGCTGGGATAAGAATAAAATTGCTGTGGCTTATCTTGGTCATGGATTATACAATGTGACAACTGATGTATGCGATACAGTATATCAGCTGGGGCAGGAGGAATATAAATGGATCTTTCCGTTCAACCTTCTCCAGCGAAAATTTCCTTCCGGACTGAAAACTTTTAATCCAGATAAAAAACCTTCATTCTTTCTGATTGATAGAGGAATAAGATACAAGATAGTAAACAGAATATTTTATCCTTTTTTAAGATGGATCGGTTTATACCATTGCTTATCAAAAATATATTTGTCTCAACGTTTAAAGACCTGGTTAAATGATTATAAACCTGACATTTTATACTTGCAGGTTTCAACTCGTGAAGATATTCAATTCTCTGTCGATCTGATCAATCTGCTCAAAAAACCATCAGTAATCCATATAATGGACGACTGGCCTACCACGATCTGCAACGGAAGCATATTTAAAAAATACTGGCAGAAAAAAATAGACAGGGAGCTAAAGAATCTTATGAATTTAGTTGACCTTCATCTCAGTATAAGTGATTCAATGTCAGATGAATATTCAAAAAGGTACAATAAGCGGTTCATAGCTTTTCATAACCCGATAGAGACTGAAAAATGGTTGCCTTATTCAAAAAAGGACTATACTATAAAAAATGACAAAGTTGTAATACTCTATTCCGGAAGGATCGGAATGGGCATAAAGGAATCGATTTATGAAGTGGCTGCTGCAATTGATAAAATAGACAGAAGTGAATTCGATATCCGGTTGCATATTCAGACACCTACCAGGAACGAAAGTGTATTGAATCAGCTAAAGAAATTCAGGTGCATTGTCATTAATCCTTTTGTTTCCCTGGATCAGCTGCCAAAAATTTTCTCAGATGCTGACCTTCTGCTGCTTGCAAACGATTTTAGTTCACATGGTGCTGATTACCTGAAACTCTCGATGCCTACAAAAGCTTCTGAATACATGATTTCAGGAACCCCAATTTTTGCCTATTCCCCGGCGGAAGCAGCTGTGTCTAAGTTCTTTAATACTCACGAATGCGCATATTGCGTGCACAAACAGGATCAGACAGAAATAATAAAAGCTGTCAAATTCATGTTAAGTAATGAGGACTATCGGAAGAAAATTGGCAGTAAAGCTGTTGAAGTCGCAAAAGAGAACTTCAGTGCTTTAAAGGTAAGAGCAGAGTTTCAAAGGTTGTTGATCAAAGCAGTTAATAAAGATTAATAAAACATGCCTCCTTCTGGTTTCGCACGGATGTTTAATAGATTATTTTTGTATACATGACATTCCTTACCATAATAGTACCTGTCTATAATAAATACAGCTATCTTGATGCTTGTTTGGAGTCAATTCTTAATCAATCATATCGTGATTTTGAACTGATACTGGTTGATGATGGTTCAACCGACGGAAGTGGTGAGAAATGCGATCAATACGCAGGCCGGGATGGACGAATTAGAGTAATTCATCAAAAGAACAGGGGGGTGTCTGCCGCAAGAAATGCAGGTCTGGAGGTTTCAACCGGGAGATTTACAGGCTTTGTTGACAGTGATGATATTCTGGAAAAGGATATGTATGATCTATTGATTCGCAACGCATTAAATAATGATGCTGATATTTCTGTCTGTGGTATCAAAAAGATCTATCATAAGAAAACCAAAGCTCCATCAACTGATAACACGATTAGCGTTTTTGATAAAGACCAGGGACTGTCAGCAGTTTTGTCCGGGAAACTTGATATGAGTGCAAATAATAAAATTTTCAAATCGGAAATTATAAAAGACATCAGGTTTGAAGGAAGATTCAAAGAGGATTTTCTATTCGTTGTACTAGCTTTTTCCGCGGCAAGCAAAAGCGTTTTTCAGAATACACCAAAATATAATTATATGCTGAGGGATAATTCTGTGAGCGTTGAGGGATTCAATGAAAAAGACATGGAAGGATTAGTGGTGGATGAGAAAATTATGTATCAAATGTCCAAAGAAAGTAATCCGCGATTGTTGGAAGAGGCTCAGGTAAACTTTTTTGTTCAGAATTTATCTACACTGAATTTAATATTGCTTAGTTCAGTAAAAAGTTTTCGGAAAGAGTATATTATCATAAAAGATAACCTGAAAAAATACTCTTTTCTTATTTCAAAACCAGGGTGCATAAGTGCAAAGCATCGTTATGCATATTACTTATTCAGATTAAATCCGGCTATATATAAAATAATGCTTAACATTTATATTTCACTCATTCCCTCAGAAGCTGGCCTAAGGGACAGATAAAGTAATCGCTAATTGGTTCAGAAGTAGAATATTATCAAGTAAATATGAATCCATGTTAAGGTTTTTTATCATAATATAATTTTGATTTTAATAGTATGATGGAACCCATATATGTGAAAATTATATATATACGTGTTTGTGTATGCAATACATGTGGGTTTCATCTTATTCAATGCTATAAATCTTAGCAAAATTGTCGTACAGAAAGATCATTGTGTGCCTTTATAAGAATAATTTAATGAAAGTAAATGAAAATACTTTTAGCAAATAAATATTATTACCAACGCGGAGGTGCTGATATTCATTCAATTGACCTTGAAGGATTATTGAAATCAAAAGGTCATGATGTTGCATTTTTTTCTATGCATCATCCACTTAATAAGATTTCACAATATTCTGACTATTTTCCTGAAGGTGTCAAATTTGATAAGCCCACAAATAAAGATCTGATCGCAGGAATGATCAGACCATTTGGAGCATATGGAGTCAGGAGAAAATTCAAAAGACTGCTTCGGGATTTTAAGCCTGATATAGTCCATCTTCATAACGTTCATACTCAATTATCGCCAGTTTTGGCATTAATTGCCAAAAGATATCGGATACCTGTTTTATGGACTATTCATGACCATAAATTAGTATGCCCAAGGTATGACTGCATGCGTAATGGATCACCATGTGAACTATGTTTTTCCAGAAAGTACAATGTTGTTAAGTATAAATGCATGAAAAACAGCACCTTGGCAAGTATTGTGGCTTTGTTGGAGCATTACGTATGGAATAAAAAAGTACTTAGCAGGAATACAGATATTTTTATATGTCCAAGTAAGTTCCTTCTGAAAAACATGATAAAAGGAGGTTACAGAAAGGAGAAGCTTATTCATCTTCCAAACTTCATCCTCGAAAACAAACTTTCAGATGTTAAATCTGTTAAGGAAGATTATTATTGTTTTATCGGTCGCTTGTCACCAGAGAAGGGCATAGAAACTTTGCTTAAGGCTGCAGTTGATCTTCCCCAGTTTAAGTTAAAGGTAATAGGCACCGGACCATTAGAAAATTCATTAAAGGCAAAATATCAGAGACCGCACATTGAGTTTATGGGTTTCAGAGAATGGAATGGATTGAAAGAAATATTAGGCAGTGCCAGATGCATGGTTTTCCCATCAGAATGCTATGAGAACAATCCATTAAGTATTATAGAGTCTTTATGTATGGGGACACCTGTTATTGGATCCAGAATTGGAGGAATAATTGAATTATTAGATCATGAAGTAAACGGATTTACTTACGAATCAGGAAATGTTACCGACCTGAGAAACCAGATAGTTAGTTTGTTCAATAATGAATCAAAATTTAATTATTCTGAAATATCACGGACTGCCATAGAAAAGTTCAGATCAGAGAAGTATTATGCTAATCTGATTAATTATTACACCAGTCTGCTTAACAAGAACTTACGTTAAGCTCCAAAACTTGCAGTGGAGTTATATACTTGCTTTAGAACGTAATAAATAGATTCAGATAATCATTCTTTTAATTGTTTAATTGGAGACACCAGGAATAGCTTGACAGTATTTAATTGCTAATAAAACTAAAACGCTTTTTATTATGAGAATTGCTGTAACAGGTACTCGTGGTATCCCTGGAATTCAGGGCGGAGTTGAAACACACTGTGAGGAATTATTTCCCAGACTGGCCTCATTGAATTATGAGGTCATACTATTTAGACGCTCATGTTATATCTCAAATGAAAATAAAATCAGCCAGTACAAGGGAGTTAAACTGGTTGATATTTTTACTTTACGCAAACCCAGTATAGAAGCATTCCTTCATACTTTTCTTGCAGTCCTGAAAGCACGGGCCATTAATGCTGATATCCTTCATGTTCATTCTATTGGCCCGGCTTTGCTGATTCCAATGGCAAGGATTCTGGGACTAAAAGTAGTATTCACCCATCACGGGCCT
>JAAZCB010000614.1 GCA_012513545.1 Clostridiaceae bacterium | reverse complement strand
CTACAAATTTTATCAGTATACCCTGTGGTTACTAGCTGGTAGCCTCATTTTCTTAATTGATCCATAACTTTTTTAAATTAATTTTGGATTAGGTGAACCCATATTTTCTTTTATATCTGTAGTTACTAAATATGCTCTTTTATCGTTATCTACCAAGTATTTTAACTCTGGTAATTCAAAAGTCCTATCTCCAACGAAAAAAGAATTAGTACTGGACTTAACAGTAATAATATCAAATCCAACTTCAACAATAATATCAATATCGTCCTTTATTGTTTTACGATTAGCTGTATAACCCGCTTGTAACAATATTTCGATCAGTTCATTATTAGTGACATTATGGTCTTCATCCGTATTTTTATATAGATACTGCAAAAGAGCAAAAATTCTTCCATTATTCTTTATAGCATCCATTCTCACCATCTCCTTGCTCAAGTTTTTCGAAAATGACGTTGGATGTATTAAGTATTCCATTGTGTACAACAGCCATATCTTTTTTCTATATCTCATATTTTTTATTTGTTTTTCTTCAATATCTTTAAATACAACCACTGCATCATATGCACGCCTATCTCCCTTGCTATGGACAATAGCACGTTTCTGTTGAAACTCTTCAGCGTTATTTATATATAGCCATACCATATCCTTCTCAAAGATACTCATAGCCTTTCTTTTTCCTGGAACCAATCCCTCTTTCTGAATTCCAGAAGTTCGCTCCAAAAGAGTAAAGTGAATTAGACCATTATGAAGTATCTGATTTTTAACATCATCGGGTATGCGGTATCTTGGTATATGCATATATATGTAAATGACATTATAATAGTTGACCACTTTCACACTGAATGTCAGTGAATTAGTTTACCACCTTGAAATATAATTCCTGTAAGATTTACGTGATACAAAAAATCTTACAAGGAGATGAAAGGTGTGATTATTGAAGTGGATCTTTATTATCAAATACGTTCCCTCTATAACGAGGGCGAATCCATCCGGTCAATTGCCAGAAGACTTGGTGTTTCCAGGCAGACCGTGAAAAAGTATTGCGAAGGCAATACTTGCCCAGATGTTCGAAGAACTTATATTCGTTCATCTGATGTCATCACTGATGATGTAGAAGCATTCATCCTCGATTGCTTTAAGCAAGATCGAGAAGAAAAACTTTCCAAACAAAAACATACTGCAAAGCGTATATTTGACAGGCTTGTTTTTGAAAAATCATTTACTGGCTCTTATTCCGCAGTACGTGATGCAGCAAAAAAGTTACGTGCAGAAATATCTGTACCACCGCAGGCAGATATGCCTTTGGAGTATGAACCTGGTGATGCAATCCAAATTGACTGGGGTGAGGCTACTGTTTACATTGATAACCAGAAACGAAAAGTATACTTCTTCTGTGGTCGGCTCTGTTACAGCTGTGACATCTTTGTACAGGCTTTCTATTCTCAGAACATTGAGTCCTTTTTAGAAGCACAGCAACAGATGTTTGATTATTTCAAAGGTATTCCAAAGCGACTCATTTTTGATAATGCCAAGGTTGCTGTAAAAGAAGGGTTTGGCCTTCATGCAAAAGCGACCGATGGATATAAATCCTTTGCTGCCCATTATGCATTTAAAACTGACTTTTGTAACATTGCCAGTGGTAATGAAAAAGGGCTTGTAGAAAATCTGGTTGGCTATTCCCGAAGAAATTTTATGGTTCCTGTTCCGAGAGTAGCCAGTCTCGAGGAACTAAATACGAAGCTTCTTAAAGATTGCCTCGGCTATCGCAACACACATAAAGTCCAGTCACATTCCTCAAGTGTCAGAATGGCATATGAGGAAGAATGGTACTCCTTAAAACAAGTACCAGCGTATCGCTTTGATACAAGTCGTACGGCAACTCCTATTGTTGGCGATTATTCAACGGTACGCTTTGACAAGAACAATTATTCCGTTCCTGTCAGATGCTTACGTAAAACTATTGTGGCCAAGGGATATGCCAATAAGGTCTGTTTCTTTTACGACAATGAAATCATTGCAACCTATAACCGTATTTACGGCACTGGTAAGACAGAATACCGACTGGAACACTACCTTGACCTTTTAGAAAGAAAACCT
>JAAZCB010000613.1 GCA_012513545.1 Clostridiaceae bacterium | reverse complement strand
TTTAGCACTACAACAAGTGCTGCAACGTACAAATATGATGACCTGGGCAGACTTATAGAAGTTACCTACAACTCAGGAAAAAAGATTACATACACATATGATGCGGCAGGAAACATCCTGACAATACATAACTCAATATCCCTGAAACTTAATCCCATTGGGAACAAAACTATTAATGAAGGCGAGTTGCTTCAATTTACTGTAAGTGCTGCATCACAAGAAGGTTCAAAACTTGCTTTCAGTGCGGCAAATCTTCCTGAGGGAGCGGTATTTGATGCGGATAGCAGAACATTTACCTGGACGCCATCATATGAACAGCAGGGAATATATACTGACATAAAATTTGAAGTGACTGACGGTAAATTGACAGATTCCCAGAGTATATCAATAACTGTAACTGATGTAAAAGCTGATAATACCGAACCGGGTGATAACATAAAAGTAGTAGATTCCGATGCTGGAATTACTCTGGTGTTTGATGAGGTCAAGACCTCCGGAAATACTACAGTTACAGTACATAACAGACTACCCTTTGAGGACAACAGTGGTATAACGTTTATTCCTGTATACTATGATATTAATACATCAGCAGAATTTGAATGATTGGTACGGATTAAACTAAAGTATGATGCAGCAGGGTTTGAGAATCAGGAAGAAAACTTAAGGCTATACCAGTTTAATGAAGGCACTGCAACGGACATAACCAATCCTGTAAACCCGGGACCGGGTGGGAATCCTGATACTACTGCCCATACAATAGAGGGTGTGGTTGAACACTTCTGTTACTTTGCAATAGGAGTAGATAAGGCATCTACCGGAGAAACACCTTCAACAATTAAATGTAATATTCTCAAAGAGAGTATTCAGATAAAACAGGGAGACAAAACTAAACTTGAAGGCAGCATAACTTCGGAAGAGAAATTGACGGAAGTAGCACTGTCTGTCAGCGGTGAGGTCTATTACATAAGGAAACCGGATTCAAAAACATTTGATCTTTCAGAATTTGAAATAGACACAACAGCTGCTCCATTCATTAATACCGGTGAGTACAGTTTAAATATATGGGCAAAATCGGAGACAGTTACAGAATGTATTAAACCACTGGCTACAATTAATGTTACAGTTACTCCTCAAGAACAATCCAGCAATACCGGAGATATACAAGGTGTGATTTTATATTTTGTTTCTGCACCAATAACACAGAGGAAAGTACTTGTTAATGACATTCTTTTAAAAATGGATTCAGAAAACTATGCTGAGTATATCGATGATGTAAAAAATATTATAGGTTCTGAATTGCCTGAGGATGAAATAAAGAAAGCTTTAGAAACTTATGCCGGATATCCGTTATTGAAAAAGAAGCAGCTTGGAGCTTTGATTAACGACATAAAAGTATCAGGCAGTAATTATGATACATCCGGCTTTGCAGATATTGAAAAGAAGATAAATACTGCACTTACAGGAAATGAAGCTGATTCAAGAGGCTTGGAGCTTTTTGTGAAATTGTTTAAAACACTGAATATATTTAATGATGGAAATGCGGTATTCTCAAACTCAGAGGTTGACCCATACAAAATTGATATTCATATTAAGGAATACAACTACTATTTAATCGATGGAAAACTTGATGCTTTTGTATCGATTATGAATTCTCTTAAGAAATCAGAGATAACTGATTTTGATGAATTTGTTACTTACATTGAAGAAGAAATTAATAGTACATCAGATGAACAAATATACAACTTTAAGGTTTTTCTGAAAAATGAAAACGGTAGAATTTCATACTCGGAAAATATACCAGTACCACAATAGCTCCAATAGCAGCAATAGTGTCATCTGACTAATTCTATTGCCGACTTTATGATTTGACTTTCAACAG
>JAAZCB010000612.1 GCA_012513545.1 Clostridiaceae bacterium | reverse complement strand
GAAAGGGATATAATCCTTATTCTCAAACTTAATACCTTTAGGGATAACACCTTCCGGAAGAGTTTCTATAAAGGTAACAACTTCAGAAAGAATATTAACTTTACCAAGATCAGGGTTAACTGGAGATCCAGGAATCTCTTCATTTATTATTTCCTCTATTTCTACAACCTTATCTAAAAAGGCTTTAACAGAATTAGTATCATCTACAAGTGCTTTGTTCAAGGCTTCAGATCCATTATCTTCAGCTTTAACGTACTCAGTTCCTTTAAACTCGGAAGAACTTACACCCGCTACAGTAGCAATATCGTAAAGAACCGCATTAGATTGACCTGTAAAGGCAGTTAAGTCAACGTAAAAGGATTTGATTTCACGATCAAAAAGTTTTTCTGAGTATGCCTTCGCATATTCAATTGCTTTAGCAGAGTCTTGTCTGGTATCGTGTGTATCATCTAAAAATGAAGATATTAAGTCGTCATCGTGTGAATAAGTGGTAGGCGAAATTCCTGTCAGAACAACTAGATATCTTGGGACATTCGGATTAGATTCCACACTGTTAAATACCATATATGCTCTTCTTAGAGCATCTCCAAGATTGCTTTCATTGTTCCCTGGTCTGTAACTTAAAATATTATCAGTTATATGATTCTTTAACTCTTCTTTTTCAGTCGTATTACTCATATTAAAAAGTTCAAAACGGTTATTGCGTCCTTCTGAGCTGTTAGCAGAAGAATCAAATTGTATTATGCCTATCTTGTGCTCGTCGTAACTATCTATAAGATCCCAGAGCTTTTGAACAAGAATATCATAATGTGGATGCGGTTCATAATTATCATTCAAATTTTCAGGGTAGTCAGTACTTTTACCGGGATGGGTAAAAGTATCAAAGGATGACTTAATAGTAATCTTATTGCTGATAAAATTACCTACAAAGTCATTATACCTACCCTGAAATACTATTTCACCGCTTGCTGCAATTGCAAGGCCTTTTATAGAAGAATTGTCACTTTCGAACTTGATATCACCCATTTTTGAAAAAAAGCATACCCTATCCATAGTGGTATCATTACTTGCGCCATATCCCTGAATGGTAATATCCCCAGCTGCAAAAATAAAGGCTTGCCCATTACCGGTAATATTTCTAACGCTGAAGGTTACACTTCCAGGGAAATACAAGCTTTTCCCAAGATTAAGTATTCCACTGCCGGTTACTTTAAATTTAGGTGAACCAAACCTATCCGTACCATCCAGTAGCACATGAATATCATCACCTGTTATATCTCTACCGGCATTTTCTTGAACCAAAATGGACTCATTAATGATAGCTGGCCATTCAGTCAATTGTTCAATTGAAAGAATTTTTGTTGCTTGTTTCAGGTACGGCTCCAATTTTTCTTCCAATCCAGCACCTATATGCTTCGTTCCGTATTCTATTTTATATCCTTCTTTAATTTCATAATCGTTTGCCTCAGAATTAAAATGCTTATTTGTGTGGACACTGCCATTAAATGTTTTCTTTTCACCAATGACGTTAATATCAGTATCTGAATAAAGAACATAATCCAATACACCGCCAGTTGGAACCTCCCCCTTACTAAAGTACATTGATGAATCCAGCAGGAAAATTATTTCCTTTTG
This sequence comes from Clostridiaceae bacterium, assembly GCA_012513545.1. Next base: position 2,623 of record JAAZCB010000612.1, on the reverse strand, counting down.
ATCTATAGGTATTGGAGTAGCTACAGGTGGCTCAAATGAAGGAAACGGAGGTACTTTTATATCGATATTTCCTTCAATTTTATATTTAATTTCAGAGGGTACTCCAAGCACAGCTTCCTTTGAGGTTTTTGCTGAGGAAGCTGCGACAGGCGCAAAGGAATAGCCCTTATTTGTACTGACAAGTATAGAGTCGTTTACTAAACTATCTTTATCACACATTACCTCGATGGATTGGCCGGTAACGCTAGCGACAGACTTGATAATAAGGGTATCATTATTTACAGAGACATTAAAATTACTCTTATTAATATTAGGAACACTATTAAGTGCAGTAGCTAACGCGGCAGAAATCTTATCAATGATAAACCCAATATTGTTTTCATCCTTGTGAAGATTAAGGGTAACGACATTGTTTTTTACTTCTATTGGATTAATAGGTGTATCACTTGCTTGTTTAATTACCAAAGTGAAAGCTTCCCTGCCAAATTTGAAGGTAAATTTTCTGTCGTTTAAATCCTTGGAAACACTTTCAAAATTCGCTGTATCAATGCGAAGGTGCAATTCTCCTGCAGGATTTATTACATCCCTTACGGCTTTAATTTCCTCAGTATAGGATGGGAGAGAAAATACTACATCATTATTGGCATTAACAGTCTCCCTGATTCTTTTATCAAGGTCCCCTATAATTGGAGTAGGTCTGTTGTAATCAAGTTCCGACTTGATCCTGGAAAGAACAACCGAGTCATTGGTCGCAGGTTTTAATAGTTTTACCTTTATGCGTAATACTACATCAGGAGACTTATATTTTCCGGACTTTGTTTGTAAAACAAGACTCATATCATCAATTGTAGCTTTAATTCTATTTGACCCTTTTTCAGCAGGATCGCAATCGGTTAATATATCAACTGGTAAATCCTGATATTCCGTTTCTGTAGGTACCCCATCTTTGTCATATTTCTTGTATTTAATCTGTATGTTGCTGTTTGAAACATTTGAATAGGTTCTATTATTTATTTCAAGGCCCTTTACTATATCATCTATTCCGATACCGGACGGAAGTATAGTAGTAAAATCTACAGGCATTTCAAAATAAGACCTGGGAGATTCTGCAATCTCACTGCTGATTTTATTGAATACACCTTCAAGGTCACTTGCAGAGCCTTCTTTATTAGAGGAAAAATATATACCCAAATTGTTTAAGCTCTTATTTAATTCATTAGTATTACTGTTTATATCAAGCTTGGTAATATTTGAGTTTTCAAATAATTTCAAATCATCAAATTTACCTTTTTCTTTTGATAGTGATCGTGCAATTTTTAAAAGTGATTCTGTTGCACTGGCATCAGTATTTACATTGTATAATACTGAAAAAGTATTTATTGCATAAGCATCTTCATTACCACTGACTACTTCTCCCATTTTAATAGCATAATTTGTGGGAGTATCGCCAGGATTAAAAGGATTCTTGGTATTTGCGGCGTAATCAGAGCTGGATATATAATCTGCTTGAGTTATGGTGCTGGCACTCTTGACAAAATCATTAATATTCTGCGTATTATAAGCAGTGGCTTGACCATCAGTCATAAGAACGACATATTTATCTGAAATATTGGAATTAGATGATTTTATCAGCAAATTGTATGCTACACGAATAGCGTCAGCAATATTTGTACCTGATCCAGCAACTTTTAGATTAGCAGCTTGATCTTTTAATAATGGGCTGTTTGTACTGTAGAATATTCCGCCGCCTCCTATAGTTGAACCGTTACTGTATTGTAAGTTGTCAAAGTATTCTTTGGGATTGCTGTATCGTGCGAAGGGAACAAGTGCAACTTTTACGTTACTTCTTGTGTTAAGCGTTTCAATAAAAGCTAATGTAGCCTTCTGTAAATCATCGATACTATCGGAACTTTGCATGCTTGAAGATAAATCAAGTATTAAGGCAATCTCGGTGGGTACATTCGGTTGATTTATTCCGAATTCCTTACCTTTTATCTCGTATTCGAGAGTGAGTTCATTGTTTTCAACAGATAAAATCTTATACTCTCCTAAACCCTGGGTTTCGGCATTTTTGACAGCAAAAATGTCTAGTGACAGAAGGTTAGTATCTGCAGCAAATGAAGCTGTGGTTAAAGTTGAAGTGATAGCTTGCAAAACAAAGCAAAAAACAATAAACTTTGAAAGGAATCTTATAATTGAACTCCTTAACATAACATTATACCTCCCTGAATTATTTCTCTAATATTGGTTATATATATATTTATGAAATTTAATTTTGTCCCCTAAGTTGCCGAGTAGAAAGTATTTATATCCATTAACAACAGTAAATTTTACATACTGTTGAATAATAAAGTTAGTATACATACTCTGCAATTTTATATGGAGCAGCTCCTTGGGTGAAGGTTTTTACAAAGATGCCCTTAGGTTCAAAGTTCTTCATTACAAATATCTGAGCAGTATATTCATACTTTCCGGTTTCAGCAACTATATCTTTAGATATTATTGCTTCTCTTGAATAGGAACTTCCTAAACCGTTGAAAACCTCAATGCTTAAAGGCATATCAGGCTTACTTATTTTACCTTTCACAATGAGGTAGTCCAGTTCAGTATTTTTCTCAACAGT
>JAAZCB010000611.1 GCA_012513545.1 Clostridiaceae bacterium | reverse complement strand
AACTGCACTCCTCATTCTGGCACACACTTTAAAGATCCATCGTCACCATAATCGTGAGCCGGCAGATGTTTGCCAACTTACTAAAAAAAGACTTTTTTTATTTTTCGAGCAAATGCTGCCCAACGGTTGGCGGTATGGCCTGGAAGGGATTGCGGGTTGAGTTCCTGTCCACCGTTACTGAAATTTTGCGGGGCAGTAACTTTCGCAACCCTCTGAAACCCTTATGGGCTATACCGCTTGTTGTGTGCTGGTGTTTATTCATCCTCATTAAAGTCATTTATTAATCTCAATAAAATGTCTTCGCAGTAGCTCAAAAGTGATAAAGCTTTTAGACAATTTATCTCTGTCCCAAATTCTGTGTCCAAACCATGTAAAACTTTATGCCTATTAAATCCAATGGGAAATGAATCAAGGTTATCTTCATGGGCAAAAATCGGAGCATCATTGAAAAAAGGAGCAAGAAAAGCTTCCATAAATTGACCATTAAATGCAATTAGTTCATTTGAAACTTTTGGTAAATAAGGATTCTTTTCATTCTTTTTGTTCTTTATAAAAAACAATTTTTTAGTCCAGTCATGACAAATTCCATCAATTTGAGTTAGAATCAATGGAATAACCAAATTATAGTGAAAATTGTCAAATCCAATTTTAATCTCCGCTAAAATTCTTTCTCTTTTCGGGTGATTCTTCTTAAGCTTACTAATTATTGTATCAAAATTAAGTTGATAGTATTCTATTAAATATGAATCAACCTTTTCAATTTCGCCATTATCAATATCTCGTGCGAGCCTTACCGATAAATCCAAGTCTGTCTGTAAATCAAGATACCAACCATAACTAGCAATGGCAATTAAATATCCAGGAAGATTTTTATTGAATAAATCAATACTTTCCCGAATCCTGTTCATTCTCTCAGCGTGCTCTATAATCGCTGGATTAATCACAGGTATTCTGGATTCAATTGCTCTCATCCTCACTATTGACTCATTCATTCGAGTAAATTGTCTTGTCGAATCAATAAGTCTCCTCGTTGGTTCAAGCATTTTTTGAATCCGATTGTATGGCTCTACCATTTTTCGAATTCGCTCCTGCTGTTCAATTATTTTTCTAATATGTCTAAAATTATCTTCTCTCATTAATCTTAAATCAAGGAATGATGTTTCATTAACGCTCTGTTACACTTGCACACAACGGTTACGTATATGAAACGTTTGGCATTTCGAAGCACTTATCTGTCAAGTTACAACAAACTTTGATACAGGCTGAAATGCTCGATAACCCACTGACTGCCAAATGTTTTATATACGATGTTAGGCGCTGGGTGTATTGATTATCAGTCATTTATACAGTAGAATATTATTCCGTTAATAGTCTGTTTACTGTGGACGGGTGTTCTTCGTGCGATGGCGCGGGATGGGCAAAAAGGCTCTTTGGCAAAATTTGGTTGTAGCGTGGCATTGCGGGTTTTGCCAAAGTGCCTTGAAGCGAAGGGACGGTGTGGGTTAGCCCATAGACATTATTATCCATTTAATTATGAATTTAATTCAGTTTGTAATTGTTTTACATAGGCAATTGTAGATGTTAATTCAGCTCTAAATTGAGGGCGGGTAATATCATAATGAACAAATGGATTCATTACCAATGTTCTTTGTGTTTCAATATTATCTCTTAACGTTTCAGGAATACGACGACTTCCATCAGTTTTTGTGTTGTTTTTAACGGAATTCCATAAAATCTCAGCTGATACCTTGGATGGATTTAAGTTAAAATCAACTTTACATCTATACTTGCTGCAATAATTTTTAAGCATTTGTTCAAAAGCGGAACGAATATAAACAGCAGAAGCTTTTAAGTCAGCCTTTTGGTTTAGGTAATATTCTGCTTGTGCTATAAAATCCATCTCATTAATTATCGGAATCTCAAAGCCATTCTGATGTTCTTCTTTTACATACATTTCTGCATAGTGCCAGTTACCTTCACCCATTGTTTGTTTAACTACTTCATACCAATATTTATCATAAGTGGTCATAATTATCTGGTAATCGGAAAATTTTGTCGAAAGCACTTCCAGAAAATGAATCCTATTAGATGTATCAAGTCCTATAAAAATATCATCCAGTACCAGAATTTTATATTGAGTGCCTGATATTGAATTTAACACTGAACCTAAATAAATGGCAATAGATATGGCTGTTAAACGGGCTTCATTCAAAAAATGATGGTGTTTGGGAAGTCTCGGTTGATTAAAGAAGTCAATTTGTAGGAATATATTTTTATTGGCACAACCTTTCCCTGAGCCTATAGTTATATTGTTGAACTTAAAATGAATCTTAACATTGTATTTAAATAAGTCAATAATTTCATTGGCTTTGGTTTCAATTTCAGTAAGTAACTGATTAAGTCCGGTATTAAAATTTGATAACAGGTTAGCATCAATTATATCTTTATACTTGCGGGTATTCCTGTTTTCCTTTATTCTTTCCTGAAGGTCAGCCCAATCAGTTTTTATGGGATTTGTGGTTATAGGATTAATTGCATCAGTTAACAAGTCTTCAACGAGCAATTCAAAAACATTTACCTGGTCGCCATTTATGAAATGGGTGCGCAATAGCTGTTTGTAATCAAGGAACCCTTTTATTTTATTGGCTTCTGAAATAAATTGCTCATTAAGTCTTTTATTGGTTGCATCAAGAGTAAAATGCCTATTGTTACGTGCCTCACCCTGATTGCCAAATGTGAGTTTGATAAAACCATTTCCTCTATCGGCTGGTGCCAAAAATACATTCTCGTCTTTCAAAATGTCTATTTCCGAAACCGATGACTGAAAAAAAGTTTTCAAAGCCTTGCATACCGAACTTTTGCCACTGCCGTTTTCACCATAAAGCATGAGGTTTTTACCCTTATTGGTAAGGTTAATTTTGTGCAAACCATATAGGGCCTTATAGTTTATAATTTCAATTTCCTTTAACTTCATTTTTTATCAAGACCTTTAATGATGCGGATTTCAACTATAGTATCCATGAAAAATAGATTATTTCTCACCGGGGATTTCTCATCGTAAAGTTTATTGAAAATATCAGAAATTAGGTTTATTTTTTGTGCTTCTGAGGTTTTATTTGAAATTTTAGGTAAAGTTTTTAAATACTGAATGATATCTCTATTAGTACTTCTTAATTGTTCTTCAAAGTATAATTCATAAGTAATACCATCAATAATTTGCTGAAAGAAAGAATTTTGCATTTCCTTTTCGGAAGAACTTAAATTGTTGGTTTTATTTATTACCAGTAGGTAATCAACAAGAGTTACTAATGTTTCAATTACCTCAACCGAATTGGATATGATTATTGGAAGAAAACCAACACTATGAGCTTGTATCTCAGAAAATACATTCTTGGTGGATTTAAACTTAATGGAATATATATGATTTAATAACTCCGAATTTAATATGGCCAAAATATATTTCAATGAAATATTTATGCCGGGTTTTTTATTAAGAACAACAAGAGTATTCAAGGCAAAATATTGTTCATTATCATAAGTAAAAATTAGATTCGTAGAAACACGTCTAAAAAAAAGCTTTTCAGGTGTTTCAAAGATATCCTTTCTTTTACAGGAGTGAATTCTTTTTAAATTGTAATCAAGATAGGTGCCGTCCCATTGAATTGAATACTTATTTATATTTCTTCCATCAAGAAGTTTATAATATTTGTTGTTTGGATTCTCATATTTAAGAGATAGGTTTTTATCACCTTTTAAAGCAATCGCCTGATTAATTTGACATAAATCATCAAGTTTTTTATGTGGCTTACTAAAGATATTATCTATTAATTCATTGAAATTTAAGTTAAAAGAGCAATTTGGTTCTTTCAGGTATTTGGATTTAGCTTTAATCCCAAGGTTTTTAATTTTCTCAAGTGAAAACTCATTCACAACAATATCGTAATCTTGAATAGTTTCTTT
>JAAZCB010000610.1 GCA_012513545.1 Clostridiaceae bacterium | reverse complement strand
ATTAACAGGATGTTTATAACCGTCATCCAATTATAGTTTTCCTCCAAATAATAAAAATTTATTTAAACACAGGGTGGAAATATTCTGAGTAAATTTTGCGGCTTAGGTCAGGCATGATTTCCACAGAAGATACTGATTTGTCGCCAATTCAGCGGTTTCCCTTTAAACCTTCAGCTATTCCGTTACCGGAAATAGGGCCTGATTACCACTTAGTCCACACTGCAATCCCCAGTATACCTCTAAACAGAACAGTCTAGGAGTTTTCCCCTACAGTCTGACCGATTCCTAGCCTCTTTTGCAAAATTGGTTTCAAACTGCAATAGTGTATATGTATCGGCCAATACTTCTACACCTGACCATTATCCACCAATTTCACTCAAGGCAGGCTACGCTGTACACAGCACCTTAACAGTACCGCATATCAGGTTTACTCCCTATTCGTAGTCGAGATGGCACATGAATGAGTATAACTCACAGTGGCTTTTCTTCCACAATATAGGGTCTCCACGGTAAAGGGGTCAACGCCCACATGCCATTGCGGATCGCCCCTAAACCTTAACTCCCAGCACCAGCCCACAACTGGGCGTAGCAAGCCGGCACAAGGAACTTCATCGATGTGCCCTTTAACGGATTTTTAGGCCCGTCTTGAGAACCGGCAGTACTGACTAGAATACTGCTCCACCCTGCTTTTTTAGCAAAGTGTATATAATTTCCTGCAAATATAGAACAATATTTGAAAATTTATTATATCACAAAAAATAAATAGCATAAAGAATCACAATAATCAAAAATAGTCAATAAAAACATAATTATAGGTTTTAAACAGACATTTCAATTGATATTCGCAGTTTATTTTAGATATGCTAGTGCTTTTTAACATTACCGATCTTCAGTCTTTAATAATGTTAAAAATGCACTTCCTCTGTTTGTGCCCCTCAAGCTTACGGGGCACGCTATATGGTTTACCCCAACCATATACCGACTATTATACCTAAGAGGGCACCCATTATTACTTCAAAGGGCGAATGCCCCAGTAATTCTTTCAATTTTTCATCAAAATTCACATTGTCATTGTGTGAAAAAATCAGCTTGTTCAGAACTTTTGCCTGCTTTCCAGCCGCCCTTCTTATGCCTGCAGCATCATACATAACTATTAGCGAAATAGCAAAGGTGATACCAAACTCTGAAGAGTCTATCCCTTTGATTTTTGCTATAACTGCTGCAAGAGATACAATAAATGCCGAATGAGAACTAGGCATTCCTCCAGTACCTACAAATCTTGTAAAATCAACCTTTCTTTCAACAAGTATAACATTTATTACTTTTATAAAAGAAGCTGTAAACCATGCAATAGCTGGTACAGTTATCGTTTTATTGCTCAATATACCACTAAGTATGTCCACTCCATAACCCCCCCTACAATGCAATATTAGTTTTCCCTTATCAGCAGGTAATTTGCGAGCCTGGTTAAAAACCCGGCTTTTTCACCGAAGTATTTAAGACTGCCTATGGCATCTTCGGTCAAATTGTCAAGCATGCTCTTTGCTTTATCGATTCCGTATATACTGACAAAGGTAGACTT
>JAAZCB010000609.1 GCA_012513545.1 Clostridiaceae bacterium | reverse complement strand
CTGCTTAAAACTAATTTTCTGACCACTCGCCATTTGGGGTTTACGTTTTATCTCAACAAAATCAAATTGTTTTGTCATAACAATGACTCTACCATTTTTCAATTCAACAATAACTCCTGAGCTAGACAGACTAATCTCCCCCTTCATCATCAAGTTCAATGTAGTTTCTGAGAAGGTCATAACCATTTCCGATAATCAAAGCAGCAGCAATTATAAACTTTCTATTCCTTTCAAGGGTATTTTTGTTAACCCTTACTAATTTTAACAATTCAGACTTCGGAAACGTCCCCTTTTTATCAAGCTTGTAAAATAAGTCCCTATTGCCTGCCAATTCTTTAGCTATGTTAATACAGAGACGCTTTGAGTCCCGGTGTTTCGGTGCAGTAATAACCAGGTCGTTCATAGTTATGCCAAATCCCTTTAGTTTTATCTTTAAATCCCTGAGCTCGCTTATAATCTCATATGCCTCATATTGGCTTGTGCTGTTTGAGCAATATATATCTTCAAAGCTTCTTGATTCTTCATTTTCAAAATATGTAAACGGTACTGTATTATACTTGCTTTTTATATTGCTTTTCAAGTAGTCATTGAGCCTTCTTTTGATAACTAATGAACAAAACTTAAAAAAATTGTTACTCTTACCTTCATTATAACAATCAATAGCTTCATTAAAAGCCAAAAGGCCTATACTAAATTCATCAGTATTCTCTATGTCATGAAATTGCTTTATATAATTAGCAACTTCTTTCTTTATAAAAGGTTTATACTTATATATCAAATCATCTCTTAAATCTACTTCTCCATCGACTATTCTTCTTATTACAACGTTTATTGAGTCTTCATCCATCAACCTTTTACTATACTTACCTATTTCAGCATTAGAAAAAGCCAAAATTACTACCTCCATATAAATATTACTTATGTAATTATAGTGTCAAGTCAGCTAAAATCAATATTCACAGGAATAAGTATTAATCTTCATAACGGCTTATCAATATACTATTTCATATATTCGATAACCAAGTATTATTTAATAGGGTCAAAGACTAATTTTTATGCACTGCCTTTTATTAACGCAGGTATAAAAATTTAATACCTAAATCCTTATTTTCATTATATACCATATTGATGTCAAATTTCTACATCACAACTTACAAATAGTGAAGAAATAACTGATAAATTAAGAAAAATGCAAATCTTATCGAGACATTATTTCATAAAGCTCCTTTTCTTCTTTAAATATTACATGATCTGGAAATTCCTTTACAAGAGAACAAGCCGATAACTTATAATTCTTATCGATATTGTATTGTTTAAAAAAACATCCGAATAACTCATTTTGAGTTGTAAGGCAGATTTCATCTTCTTTTATTTGAAAGGAAAATGAATCAAGGGGTATTGAAAGCCCTTTTCCATCAGCCTTAATATAGCTTTCCTTCAAAGTCCAAAAATCAAAGAAGCGTTCCAGTCTGTATTCTTCGTCAATTGACAATAAGCTTTGAGTTTCCTCCTTTGAAAAAAACCTCTCAGCTATATCAAATTTCATATCCTTTATCCTTTCAATATCTATTCCTACAGGCTTATCGCTGACTGCACATACTACATATTCCCCGGAATGCGATAGGTTATAATGAAAATTATCTGCTCCTTCAAGGTAGGGCTTCCCATATTCATTTGTTTTAAATTCCATGTCTTCATTTTTTATTCCTAATACTGAAATTATTATACTTCTTATTAACGCTTCAGCAATTGTTGCTCTATGCGCATCTTCAAACCTTCTGAATCGTTTAATTCTGTTTTGTTTTTCCAGAGGAATACAGGAAAAAATACCTTCATAAATATCATTGCGAATTTCTTTCTCCAATTTAACAGCATAAATTTCCAGCAAAAAATCCCTCCCTAATAAAACTAAAACTCAATCTCACCTGTATAATATTATGTATCACAGATAACAGACTGTAAAGATGAATTAATAGAAGCACATTAATAATAGTACTTTTCCTTTCATTTTATCAAGAAAAAGTTAAATATTTTTAAGTAACCTTGAAAAACTAAAAAAATAGTATAAGATAAGATTAAGGATATTTTTTTAAGTCTACACTTTATAAAGTAATTACAGCTCAACCTCTATAATTAATCAACAAAGGATGATACTCTAAATGAGATTTTTTAAAGCTTTACTAATTACCAACTTAGTTATAATTGCTTTGATTATACCCGGTTTTATACTACTTGACAGGCACTTTTCAAATAGTAACGCAAATGCCGAAACTGAATGGGGTGAACATGAACCAGAGGATACCGACGGTAATAATAACAAGCCTGATGAATCAGGAACGTCGATTAGTATCCCAAAAGAAGTTTATGCCAAACTTGAAATAGACAGCGGCTGTCTTCCTTCTGATTTTAAACTCAAATGGGAAGTAATAAAAGGAAAAGAAAAGGTCGATGACTATAGACGTCAAGAGCCCGTTGTTTTCGGACCCGCTTCAGAGTACTGTGAACCAGATGGAATAACCACCTTCCGTGGAAATAATTACAGAAATTCTGCAAGCTTTGGTTACGCAGATATTCTTGAAGAAAAGCTTGAAAAGGTATGGAGCATAAAAATCGGTTACATAGATATCTGGACTGGTGTAGGCTGGAACGGTCAACCTTCCATAATAAAGTGGAACGATGATATAAAAAGTAAAATGAATTTATATAAGAACAAGAAAAACAAAGCGGATTTAAAAGAGGTTATTTACGCAACGCTGGATGGGAAAATATATTTTCTCGACCTCGATGACGGAAGTTACACAAGGCCACAGATTAATATAGGAGCACCTTTAAAGGGAAGCGTAACGGTAGATCCGAGGGGTTATCCACTCCTCTATTCCGGTCAGGGTATTGATGAGGTTAACGGCAAAAAGGTTAAAATAGGTTTCAGGATCTTTAGCTTAATTGACCAAAAACTCCTTTATTTTATTAATGGAATAGATCAATCGGCATACAGGCGCTGGGGCGCATTTGACTCAACTCCCCTTCTCCACAAAGAGTCTGATACCCTTTTTGAATGCGGAGAAAATGGTATTTTGTATTCAATAAAATTAAATACAGCTTTTGATTCTGCAAAAGGTACCCTTTCCATAAATCCTGAAGAAGTAAAATACAGGTATTCTCTAGCGGGTAAAAACAGGATGGGAATTGAAAATTCCATTGCAATATATAAGAACTATTCATATTTTGTAGATAACGACGGTATATTGCAGTGTGTTGACCTTAATACACTATCCCCGGTTTGGGTTAGAAATGTCAGTGATGATACGGACAGTACCATTGCAATAGAGGATTTGGGTAAATCGGAGGTCTCCTTGTATACCGCAAACGAGGTGGATCATCAAGGTATAGACGGATACAGTTATGTAAGAAAAATCAATGCACTGACCGGAAAACTGCTTTGGGAAAAGAAATATAAATGCACTTATGCAGAAACCAATGGCGGGGCTCTGGCATCTCCGGTTATAGGTAAAAATGATATCGAAAACCTTGTAATATACAACCTTGCTAAGGCATATAAGATAAATGGCAGTAAAATAATTGCCTTTGACAAGAAAACCGGCGAGGAAGTCTGGGTTATAGACCTTGTGAATTACTCCTGGAGCTCACCTGTCGATGTGTATACCAAAGAAGGTAAATCGTATATTATTCAGAGTGATTCAGCCGGTTACATGTATCTTATTGAAGGAAAAAGTGGGAAAATCCTGGACAAGCTTCCTGTTGGAGCCAATATTGAAGGTTCACCGGCAGTATTTGACAATATGCTGGTAGTAGGAACCAGAGGACAAAAAATCTGGGGAATAAGATTAAAATAATGCTTAATCTATTTTGAGTTTTCAAATATTAACTTGCATTTGTCAGCCCTGTACTTGGAAATCACATACTCCACAGCCTGACCGCTCTTTGAATAGATTGTATTTGTTATCTTTATAAGCGGCTGTCCTGGTTGTACCATCAAATGCCTGGCATCATTAAGGTCTGTATAAACAACTTCAAGAGTACTCTTCGTTTTGGACGGTAATAGAGGATACTTCCCCCTTAAAATGTCATAGGAGGGTTTCATGTTCCTGATATCTTCAATTATATCCGGAAACAGGCTCAGAGGAATATATGAGCTGTTAAAAGATACAACCTCGCTGCCCTGCTTTGTAAGAAAGCAAACTTGTGCAAATTCTATATTCTGGTTGTAACCCAATTTAAATACTTCCTCAAGCTTTTTATAATCTCTGCTTGTCAAAGCTTCGGTAGAAATTATTTCGCGGTCACCGGTAAGCTCATTATCGAGTATGGAGTCGGTAAAACCCGTATAAGTCTTTACATCTATTGAAGACTTCGGTTTTGAGACAAAGGTGCCTTTTCCCTTTTCTTTATGGAGGTAACCACTGTTGGTCAACTCACTTATAGCCTGTCTGACTGTAGGCCTGCTAATATTATAAAGCTCGCACAATTCCTGTTCAGAAGGAATTTTAGATTCAGGCAGATATTCTCCGCTTTCAATTTTTTCAACAATCAGATCTTTTAATTGGGAATAGAGTGGTATGTTACTGTACTTGTTAATCACATTTTTCCCTCCGACAAGTTAAATATGTGTGCACCTTTTTAATTCTACTATATCAATAATAAAATTTCAATAAAAAACAATTAGTGATAGTATTCTCAGTCAGTATACTTTTCGACTCTCTCCCATTTAATTAACATTATTGTTGAAATTAGATAACATAGAATATCTTTTAGGTCAAAGGAAGTGCCTATGATTGTTGAAATCACTTTGTTGTCTTGTAAATTCAGCAAATACACAAGACGATAATACTGAGCAAATTCCACAATTGCAGCAAACAGGAATAGATACACAGGTAAAAATTTTATTTGCTTTTTCACAATACCCCTTATAAAGGTGTACATTAGGATAACAACCAAAACATCACCTATGTAAGGTCTAATATAAGCATCGTTAATAAAAAACCCGATTATCAGTTCTATAATCAATAAAGCAAAAAAAGCAATTAAGTATTTCACATTTATTTTCATAGAGCATCCCTGACCTCCACTTATTAGCTCTCTTAAGAGCATAAGGCATACAATCTTTGATTGTGGTTTGTTTCTTAATTGTATGCAATTTTTTGCTCTCAATATTATCGTATTCTTTTGAGCAATAAATACAAAGGGTTGCCTACTCTCTGATTCGCTACATAGTCAAGCGCCCTTATAAAAGCTTCTCATGGATAATTATTGGGAAACAATATTTATTCACCCATTTCTTCCCATATACCATGAAAATAAATATGCTAAAGTGTATAACAATAGAAATACTATGTTTATTATCAAATTAAAAGCCTTATGTTCCTGTTTTACTTTTATTGTTAGAATACCGCTAGCTAATGCAGGTATATATGAATATGCTATGTAATACCCCATAACAGCTCCTAATGCATAAGGTATTGCTTTTGTAGTTAATAATAAAATCATAGTTATTATTGTTATAGCAATTACCCAATTTAAGCATCCTAACATTATTATCAAATTGCTAACAACTTTTTTCTCCATAAAGGCTCCCTGTTTTATGCATTTGCATACAAGTCATTTATCCAATTATAGCTCTGCTCTGTTAAACTGGTATAGTTATCCCGTATCCAGAACTCCTACAATTACTTCCTCCGAACCTTTTGTTATATCCCATACTTTTGACAGGTTTATTATTTCTTCAAAATTACCATCCGTTAATTATCCTTCCTGAGTATCAAAAACCTCAAGAACATAATCCTCATTGATTAAACTGCATTAAAAACCGGGAGGCAATAGTCCTCCCGTTTTTAACTTTTACATACAAATATATATCCAGCTTAAATACTATTTAAGTATTTTTATACTATACCTTCAATTCAACTTTGATGTCTGAATCTCCGCCTTTTTCAACAACAGGCATAACATGAGTGTTTATAAACTCATCAACCTGCTGTGACGATCTTCCTATATAGTTCTCAGGTTTTAAAACAGTCATTAATTCCTCTATATTCAAACCAAAAGAATTATCCGCAGCAATTCTTTCAATAAGGTCATTTTTCATGCCTTCTTCCTTAACCTTTTTTGCAGCCTCCATGGAATGAAGCCTGATTTTCTCATGAAGCTCCTGCCTGTCCCCACCACGTTTTACAGCTTCCATGAGTATGTTTTCAGTAGCCATAAATGGAAGCTCGTCCAATATGTGTTTTTCTATTACCTTTGGATAAACTACAAGACCATCTGCCACATTCATGTATATATTCAAAATTGCGTCAACCGCAAGAAAACCTTCCGGTATGCTTATGCGCTTGTTGGCAGAATCATCCAGACTTCTTTCAAACCACTGGGTTGATGCAGTAATAGCAGGGTTCAAGGCATCTACTATTACATATCTTGCCAGGGCTGATATTCTCTCAGACCTCATTGGATTGCGTTTATAAGCCATTGCTGAAGAACCAATCTGGCTTTTTTCAAACGGTTCCTCTACCTCTTTCATGCTCTGCAGAAGCCTCATATCATTGCTGAATTTGTATGCACTCTGTGCGATACCGCTTAAAACATTCATAACTCTGCTGTCAAGCTTCCTTGTATAGGTTTGTCCCGATACAGGAAAGACTGAACTGAAGCCCATTTTTTCTGCAATTAAAAGATCCAGCTTTTTCACCTTCTCATGATCACCATCAAAAAGGCTTAAAAAGCTAGCCTGAGTACCAGTTGTACCCTTTGATCCCAGCAGCATCATATTTGTTATCAGAAAGTCAAGATCACTAAGATCAATAATAAGGTCCTGTATCCAGAGGCATGCCCTCTTACCCACTGTTACAAGCTGTGCAGGCTGATAATGTGTAAATCCGAGGCAGGGCATAGCTTTATACTTAAGAGCAAATGACGACAGTTTGCTTATTACATTAACAAGCTTCTTTCTGACGAGCTTCAATGCCTCTGTCATAATGATTATATCGGTATTGTCACCTACATAACACGAGGTCGCCCCTAAATGAATTATACCTCTTGCATTAGGACACTGCTCGCCATAAGCATGAATGTGCGCCATAACATCATGCCTGAACTCTTTTTCTTTGATTTGAGCAACATCATAATTTATATCATCCTTGTACCTTTCAAGCTCATCTATCTGCTCCTTGGTAATTTCAAGCCCCAGTTCCTTTTCAGCTTGAGCAAGAGCAATCCACAATCTTCTCCAGGTTTTGAACTTCATATCCGGTGAAAAAAGCTCCTGCATCTCACTGCTCGCATATCTTGAGTTAAAAGGACTTTCATAAGTATTTTTCAATATTTTCAACCTCCAAACAATTTATATCAGAGTAAATTATACAATTTTTAAAAGCATAAATCCACAAAAAAATTGCGAGATCATATCATCCCGCCTTATAGTGTTTCTCAAATTCTTACTTAATGAAAATCCTCCGAACCCGTTAAACCATCGAGATTCTCAGATTATCATAATACGTAGGTAATTTGAGAATACACTACTAGATATTTATAAATATAAGATTGATTTAATCATTATATTACTTATTTAAGAATTTTTCAATTCTATTTAATCCTTCGGTAATATTTTTAAGTGATGTTGCGTAGGACAATCTTACATGAATATCAGTACCAAAACCGGAACCCGGCACCAAAGCTACATTTGCCTTTTCCAGAAGAAGGTTGGCAAAATCATCCGATCCCTTTATTATTGTTCCTAATATTTCTGTGCCGATAACCTTTGAAATATTCATCATAACATAAAAGGCTCCATTTGGCTGTATACATGACAGACCCGGTATTTTATTAATCCTGTCTACCATGTAATCCCTTCTTTTAACAAACTCCGAAGCCATCTCGTCAATTATGTCCTGCGGACCGTCAAGTGCAGCTAACGCAGCCTTTTGAGCTATTGAATTCGGATTTGAGGTAGCATGGCTCTGAACATTGCCCATAATGTTTGCAATCTGCTCATTAGAAGCAGTATAACCAATTCTCCATCCTGTCATGGAATAAGATTTGGAAACACCGTTTACAACAATTGTGAGATTCTTTATTTCATCGTTGATAGATGCTATGCTTGTATGCTTGTAGCCGTCATATATCAACTCTTCATATATTTCATCCGAAACAACAAATATTCCTTTTTTAACTGCCAAATCCGCTATTGCCTTAAGCTCGTCTTCTGTATAAACCATTCCTGTAGGATTGCTCGGACTGTTTATAACAATTGCCTTTGTCTTAGCCGTAACAGCCTTTTCAAGCTTCTCTATTGAAAATTTGAAACCCTCTTCCTCTGAAGTATAAAGAATTACAGGCACACCATCGGCTATTTTAACCATTT
>JAAZCB010000062.1 GCA_012513545.1 Clostridiaceae bacterium | reverse complement strand
CCATCAAGCAACTCACATCCCATATCCCGAGCCTTGGCTTTGTCAATTGTTCCAAAGGAATCTTTTATACTGACCATTTTATCAATATCAAGTCCGTTTGTGTTACGGAATGTATATGCCTTCTTATCGCTGTTATCCCAGCAAGAAATGGCAATAATCCTGCCTCCTAGCTTTGTATACAATCTTGCTGCATATTCTGCCACATTACCAAATCCTTGAAGACTTGCGGTTGTTTTGGTGATATCTATTTTCAGTTCTTTAAGTGCTTCTCTAAGGTTATAAATAACTCCGTAACCTGTTGCTTCGGTACGACCAAGTGAACCACCCATTCCAACTGGCTTTCCGGTTATCACTCCGGGTAAACAGCTTCCATAAATGGTTTCGAACTCGTCCATCATCCAAAGCATATGCTGGCCGTTTGTCATAACATCAGGAGCTGGAACGTCAACTGTCGGTCCGATATTTTTTGCAAGTTGTCTTATATATCCACGACATAATCTCTCCTGTTCGTTCTTTGACAAATTATGAGGGTCACAAATTACTCCTCCCTTGGCTCCACCAAGGGGAATATCAACAACTGCACACTTCCATGTCATCCATAAGGATAAAGCCCTAATTGTATCAACAGTTTCCTGAGGGTGGAAGCGTATTCCTCCCTTTGCCGGGCCACGCGCGTCATTGTGCTGTATTCTGTACCCATTGAATATTTTGGTTGTCCCATCATCCATTTTCACCGGGATAGTAAAATGGTATTCACGGCTTGGCTGACGCAGCAGTTCACGGATTGGCTGTTCTAAATCAATCAAATCAGCAACAGCATCAAATTGTTTTTGTGCAGTCATGTAAGCATTGTAGGTTGTTTGTCCCATTTTCTTAAATCTCCTTTTCAAAATACTTTTTAACCCCTGAATCATTTATATGGGATATTACTTCTAATATAAGTATAGCCCCTTTCTGGAAATTGTCAACTAAGTGAGGAACCCGTTCCCACTTCTGGTTGTGCATTCTATCAACAGCTTTGCCTTCAGCAATAATCACTATCGACATAATAAAACTGGTTATAATTCGCTTACTTAGCATGTAAAGCTTTAACACTTTTATACTGTGCAACTACACAAATCGTGAAAATAGCTTTACAAGGACAAATGGAGTTATCCGTATTATCTTAAAGGAAATTGTCAATCTTATTCAGTTGTCACTTTTCTACATTTCTCATCAATCCGGTCATATAGTACATACCATCTCTGGACACCGTTCTCGAGTTTGAAATAATGGGCTATGTATGGAGCCAACAGAATCAAAACAAGCAAGCTGACAAGCAGTATTATAAGCTTTTCAAAGCATACGGTAAATAGAATTGTCACTATGAAAAACAGTGCAAAAGCTAATGTAACCATCAGATGTATCAATCTCTCATGCTGCAAATACTCTATCTGTGTTTTGTGATAGTCTCTCAGCCAACACCAGTTTACATCCGGCTCTCCCTCTAATGCCTCCATTACAAACTTCTCATGCTTTTTCAAGTAATCCACCAAAACTTTAACCCCCTTGTTTCCTTATATTATTAAAATATATAAGGTTTTGATAAATTAACATATATTTTATCGGACTTTATACCTTTTTTGGTTATTGCTATAGTTGTTTGTAACAAAGGAAGTTCTTATGCTATATTTATATCAGCATATAAATACAACATAAGAACTTTTTCTTGTGAATAAGATATTTGTTCTCCGGTTTATTGCGCTTAAGTTTAATTTTTGTCCAAATAATATAATTTATATATCACCGTAGCAGCTTCAGCCCTTATTGTGTAACGTTTAGGTGCAAGTGTGTTGTTTCCGGTTCCCTGCATAAGCCCTTTCTCAATTACTTTTGCCAATGGAGTATAAGCATATTTTGCAATATCATTCTTATCATTGAAGGACTGAATGTTTGACAAATTGGCTATATCTTGTTCCTTATACATCTCAGTAAATACATTTGACAAAATAACAGCCATATCTTGTCTGGTGATTGGAGAATTCGGTGAAAAACCACCATCCGGCATACCATTAATTATCTTTGATTTATATGCTGCATTAACATATCTGTAGTACCAGTCACTTTCCTTCACATCACTAAATGTTGCCTTAGGCGCAGCTTCATCAAGCTTTAATGCTTTAACAAGCATAGTGACAAATTGCGCTCTGGTTAATAATTCATTAGGTTTAAACTCACTTTTTCCCATACCCTGAACTATTCCTTTTGCTGCTAGAGTTTCAATGAAAGTTTTAGCCCAATTAACTGAATTTAAATCAGTATACTCAACATTATTATCCTTTATAAAAAACGGCTGCAGCTTTGACACCTGAAAAACATGGCAATTTGTTACCTGCTTATAATCTCCTCCAAGGTTCAGAATACTTCCATCATTTTCAATACCAAACGCACAGATTTTTTTGACATCTTTCCCTGTTTGGGCATTGTAGGGCAAGCTAACCTCTATCGGCTCGTAAATTTCCGTAATTTCTTTATTATCAGAGTATGCTTTTACTTGATACAATGGCACTTCCTCTAATTTAATATCCGTTATTTTATTACTAATATTTTTTATACTGCTTGAACTTATCTTTTTTATTTCAACTCGTATATTATTCGCTTGAAAATGATATGAATCATTTAAATCCACACCTTCATCAACATGAGAATAAATCAAAGCCGTCTGTGTTGGCATTGGCGTTAACGTTTTAGCTGGTGTTGATGCTGGTGTTGATGCTATTATTGGTGCTGGATCTTGCGCCGGTATTGCTGCTAATTTTGGTGTTGGCGTTGGTGCAGGCGTTGGTGTTGACGTTTGCATTGGTGTTTGTGTTGGCGTTTGTATTGGTGTTTGCGTTTGTAATGGCGTTGGTGTTAATGTTGGTGTTGACGTTTGTAATGGCGTTGGCTCTTGTGCCAATATTTTTGCTATTACCGGTGTTGGCGTTTGTATTGGTGCTTGGGTTGGTGTTTTTATTGGTGTTGCAGTTGGTGTTTTAATTGGTGTTTGGGTTGGTGTTTTTATTGGTGTTGTAGTTGGCGTTT
>JAAZCB010000608.1 GCA_012513545.1 Clostridiaceae bacterium | reverse complement strand
TGATGTAAGTTTACTTGGAGAGATAGATGAAGAGCCATTGGTTCCAGGTAATACAAAGATTACCTGCAGGCCTGTTATTATAGGTACAGGGCCGGCAGGGCTTTTTGCCGGACTCGTTCTGGCGCAGAATGGCTACAGACCTTTACTATTAGAACGCGGGGATTGTGTTGCTAAGCGTACGGAAGCGGTAAACAGGTACTGGATAACCGGAGAGCTTGATGTAGAGACAAATGTGCAGTTTGGAGAAGGGGGTGCCGGAACCTTTTCTGACGGGAAGCTTACAACCAGGATAAATGACAGGCGTTGCACAAAGGTTTTGGAAGAATTCTACAAGTCTGGTGCTCATGAAGAAATATTATTCAAGGCAAAGCCCCACATAGGTTCTGATGTTTTAAAAGAAGTGGTGGTAAATCTACGCAAAAGGATAATTGACTACGGAGGGGAAGTAAGATTTAACTCCAAAGTTACTTCTTTTATTATAAAAGACGGAAGAATCAAGGGTGTTAAGGTGAACGGGAGTGAGGTAATTCCCGGAGAAATAGTGGTATTAGCTGTTGGACATAGCGCCAGGGATACCTTTGCTTCCTTGTATGAAAGCGGGGTTGGTTTTATTCAGAAACCATTCTCAATTGGTGTTAGAATAGAACATCCCCAGGGACTTATCAACTTTTCTCAATATGGTATGGCAGCTACTCATCCGAAACTTGGTGCCGCCGATTATCAGCTTTTTTACAAGACTCTTGGTAGGACAGTCTATTCATTTTGCATGTGTCCCGGAGGAGTTGTGGTTGCCTCGGCTTCGGAAAATGAAACAATAGTGACAAATGGTATGAGTGAGTTTCTAAGAGACAAGGAAAATGCCAACAGTGCTCTTGTTGTGTCTGTCGGACCGGGAGATTTTGGCTCAAGCCACCCTCTGGCAGGTATTGATTTTCAAAGAAAATGGGAGAGGATGGCTTTCGTGGTTGGTGGGAGCAATAATTGCGCACCTGTCCAAAGACTCGAAGACTTTATTGAAGGAAGGGCCACTACTCATTTAGGAAGTGTCAGGCCAAGTTATACAGGACAGATAAGAAAGGCAGATTTAAATCTGTGTTTGCCGGAGTTTGTAACTGGCCCTATGAAGGAGTCAATAAGCTATTTTGATTCTAGGGTCAAGGGTTTTGGCATGAAGGACGCTGTACTTACAGGGGTGGAAACAAGAACTTCTTCACCGGTAAGGATTCCAAGAGATGATAAACTTGAAGCGTTATCAGTAAAAGGGCTCTATCCGGCGGGTGAAGGAGCAGGGTATGCCGGTGGTATAGTAAGTGCTGCAGTTGATGGGATAAGGATTGCGGAACAGATTATTAAGACATATACCTTTTAAACGTGTATTTATGGTGCTTAATGGCATATTTTTAATTTTACTTGTTTTGCAAAATCAAAATAGTTATAATTAATTGTATCAAAATTGAGAAGAATTTATTTGACAGGGGGATGGATATTTTGGGCAGATTATTTGGAACAGACGGAGTAAGAGGTGTTGCTAATTCTGAATTAACAGCAGAACTTGCATATAAACTGGGGCAAGCCGGAGCGTACGTTTTGACTGCGGAGACAAAGCATACTCCTAAAATACTTGTAGGTATGGATACAAGGATTTCGGGGGATATGCTGGAAGCGGCACTTGTTGCAGGGTTATGCTCTGTCGGAGCAGAGGTTGTGACTCTTGGAATTATACCTACGCCGGCTGTAGCTTATCTTACAAGGTTGTATAAAGCTGATGCCGGTGTTGTTATTTCTGCTTCCCATAATCCTTTTGAGTTTAATGGGATAAAATTCTTTAATAATAAGGGTTATAAGCTTTCGGACTCCATAGAGGAAAGAATAGAATCCATTATCCTTGACAACTCTGAGAAAATTGTACTTCCTACGGGAGAAAAAGTAGGAAAAAGGACAGAAATAGAAACCTCACTTGAAGATTATGTAAACTTTGTGAAGAGTACTATTGATGGTGATTTAAAGGGACTTAAGGTTGCTATAGATTGTGCAAATGGAGCATCATATCAGACAGCCCCGCTGGCTTTGTTTGAACTTGGAGCCGAAACCTGTGTTATTTGCAATGAACCTGATGGTATTAATATCAATTGTGATTGCGGTTCTACACATTTGAACAGGCTTCAGAAGCTTGTGAAAGAAAACGGTGCGGATATTGGTCTGGCTTTTGACGGTGATGCCGATAGAGTTCTCGCAGTTGATGAAAACGGCAATATGGTTGATGGAGACCAGATAATGGCTATTATTGGACTTGAGCTCAAAAAACAGGGTAAGCTTGCTCAGGATGCGATAGTTGTTACTGTCATGAGCAACCTGGGATTTGATATTATGGCAAGAAGAGAAGGGCTCAATACTGTAAAGACAAAGGTTGGGGACAGGTATGTACTTGAAAACATGCTGGAAAATGGGTATGTACTTGGAGGAGAGCAGTCCGGTCATATTATTTTCCTTGAGCACAACACAACCGGGGATGGTCTGCTTACAGGAGTACAACTCTTATATGTACTGAAGAAAACGGGTAAAAAGCTTTCAGAACTGGCTTCAGTTATGCAGATTCTTCCGCAGGTACTGAAGAATGCAAGGGTTAAGAATGAAAACAAAAACAAGTACCTTGAGGATGAGGTTGTTTGTAAAATGTGCAAAGAGCTTGAGGATGAATTTAAAGGTGAAGGTAGGGTACTTATACGTCCATCCGGAACTGAACCTCTTGTAAGAGTAATGATTGAAGGAAAGGATCAGGACTATATTACAAAAAGGGCATTTGAGCTGGCAAATATTATAGAAGAGAGACTAGGGTAGGTCATTGCCTGAAATTTACAATTGTATAAATTAGTTATTAATATATATTCACTTGTGCATGCAAATTAGATGAGATGAGCCTATAGTCCTCTTTACAAAGGAATTTTGGGCTTTTCCTTTATCCTGGATTTATGGTTAATCATGTTTTCGAGACCATATACCTTATGGCTTGCAATACAATGAGGTCAACATAATGTATGAACGCTTTTATATTAAGGAAATATCAGTTTAGTTATCGGATAGACTCTTGTGGTATATAGTATTCTGTATTTGTAAAAAATTTCTGATGATTGGTGAGAACAACTATGGAAAAACTTATTAAGCTTCTTAGAGAAGAAGGTCCATTAACCGGTAAAGAACTGTTCGAAAAAACAGGTATGGATGTATTGCCATTGTGGCGTGCTTGTTATAAATCCGGTGATATTACTGCGAAAGAATTTGGTAAAAAATATTTAAGGCTGGACAAAAAGGTCCAGGGCTATGCAAGGCTTTCACCTTCAATAATGAGAGAATTCCTTACGTACACTGTAGTTGGGCTTAATACGGACATTAATGAAATCGAACGTAAAGCCGAGGCTCTTCATGAGAGGATAAAGCTTATAAGCAAAAATAAATATGAGCTGGCTTACAATACTATATCAAAAATTATAGAACCCTTGGAAGATTCTGATGATCTGAAAAGGAATTTCTGCGTTATAATTGCAGGGGATGTTGTATATGATATGGCTCATTCCGAGCTCAGGCCTGAGGCATCATCAGGGAAATTGGTTAAAGGCTCCGATCTTGACATAATAGTAATATCAAGAGACCTTTCCGAGGCGCAAATGAAAAGACTCGACCTCTTAATATATAGGGAAAAGGGGTATCTTTTGAAAAATCCGGGATATATGGAAGAAATTGACTATGTTATTAAGGATATTTCAAAAACCTACGAGCAGATGGACTTTAACGATTTTAAAGCCATGGTGGCGTCAAAAATACTTCATGAAGGTGTTTTCCTCTATGGCAGACATGAAATTTTTCAATCTGTAAAAAGTATGCTTACAGAAAAAAAAGTACCTGAGAAATTATCAAAGCTTGAAGAACAGGCAACTATCAACAGCAAAGCAGCCTTTAAATACTTGCTTGAAAATGAAAGTGAACTCTTTGAAAAAGAGTTCACCATGTATTTTTATACAAAAGAAGAAAGCGAAGAGATTTTTTAATATACAAGTTCGCTCTTTAGCTTTTCAACATGCCTGTAATGTTCAAGGTTGGCCAATTTTGAGGCTGAACCCTCATCGAGAACAATTGTAACTTTTCCGCTGTGAAGTTGTATAGCGGAAGAAGTTACCTGAGATGTTATAGGACCTTCTATTGCCTTTGCAACTATTGAAGCCTTTTTTTCGCCGTTGGCAAGCATTAGAATGCTTCGGGCTTCTAAGATTGTTCCTATTCCCATAGTTATAGCAAAACGGGGCATATCCTCTCTTGATATACCAGCTTTTTTGTAAAAGAGTTCATAATTGTCATCAAGAGTTTGCTTAGTGAGTGGTTCAACTCTTGTTCTGGATTGAAGCGATGAACCCGGTTCATTGAACGCCCAATGCCCGTCTCTGCCTATCCCGAGAAGCTGCAGGTCAATTCCTCCGGCTTTTTTTATTTCT
>JAAZCB010000607.1 GCA_012513545.1 Clostridiaceae bacterium | reverse complement strand
TTTGTATTTGGAGTTTTGTTTTACCTCTATATTCTGTATTAAACGAGCATCATTAGGTTTATTATTAACAATAACAGCACAGTTATTTCCGTTTAGTCCTGGTCCTTTCTCAACCTTGAATTCTGATGCTCCGGGACTTTGATCGAATGTCCAGATATACCAGTATAAGGGTATTTCTTCAAGTACTTCTTCAAAAGAAGAGTTGTAAGCCAGGTTTTTCTCATCAGCAAAAGCATTGAACAATACTAGATTTATTACCAAGATTGAAAAAACCCAACTGCATAACAATTTGTTCATAGCAGCTAATGCCCCCAATGTTACTGTTTACTATTATCCTCCAGGTTATCGTCGGTTGACTCCTCATCAATTTCATCATCGTTGTCTTCTGAAAATTCGTCATCCAGTTCATCGTCTGAGTCCTCAAGAAAGTCATCATTATCTGATTCTGACAATTCACTATTACCCTTATTCCCTTTTTTAAGTTTAAGCTCTACAAAGATAATAAGTAATACTATTATAAATGCCAGTATCACAAACAGTATCGTACTGCCGGAGCCTTGTTTTTGCGAATTGGCAGCGTTGGTAGTACTTGATTTATCTGGTATGAAAAACTCTTCGATAGGGAGTGTGCCTGAATTTTCAAGCAGTTCAAAAACTACTTCATCAAAATATGCGGTTCCTTTGTTCAGGATACCTTGACCACCAAGTCTTAAGCTGAATTTCACAAGTTTATCGGCTTCCTGGGGTACTCTTACATTGAACTCAAGAAGTTCCCAATTGTTATTTGTATTGGAAAGCTCTTTTGAAGTATATATGCCATAATTGTTTGCCAGCTCAAGTGTTATGTTTGCAGAACCTGCCTGATTTAAAATATTTTCAGTTTTAATCCGGCAGCTGACTTTATAAATACTGCCAGGAATAACTGAGATTTCCTGGAAAACCTTTGAATCATTATCACTTATGTTAGATATGGATAAGCAGTTCTTACCTTCAAAGGCGTCGGTATCTTTAACGGAAAATACAACGTCGGCAGGAGTATTCTTAAAGGCACTGCTGCTCCAGCCTGTAGGTGCTAAACTGTTAGAAGCCTCAAATCCGGGATTTTGAAGCGTATTACCCGAAGCATGAATACTTATGGAGAAAAAAGCCAAAACCAATATTAAGATACCTGTTTTTTTAAGCATAAGATTACCTCCTAGTACAATATAGTTGTATAAAATTTATTTATAATCATTGTTTACAAGTTCAGCTGTTTGTTTTCCCAGGCGTATTGAGTAACTCTGTCCTCTGTCTTCCGGATATATCTGAGCCATACTTGCAAGGTACAGATTATCTACAGGCGTTTTGATGAGAGGAAGAATCTTTGAGTATTCCTGAAATACAACAGGCTGAGCATATTTTGCACGGTTTATATGGGTATTTTTTATCATTGTCTCATTAAAACCGGGATATAGCACTTTCAGGTGCTCTATAAATATACTCCTTATTTTTTCGTCACTAAAGCCGAACATTTCATTTTTCTCGTCTAGATACCTTGAAAGGTAAACAACATGAGAGTTGTATCCATTTACCGGTACAAGATTGGTATGCTCCATCAACAATACAAAAGGGCAGTTTTCATCAGCTATCGTTGTCCAGTAAAAGGAAGACAATTTTTCTGTAAGCTCGATAATCATACAGATGTTGGCTTTATATTTGATGCTGTCCAATTGTTTTTTATATGCTTTTGGAAGAGCAAAATCCATATTGCTGAGGATTTCAGGTGCAGTTGTCACTATAACACAATCAAAGCTTTCCGTATTCGAACCATAGCATACCTCGAAAGTTTTATCGGCTTTTTGAAAGATTTTAGTTACCGGACTTCGATAAACAATCCTGCCTCCATTTTCTACTATTTTATCAGCGAGCTTTTCATACAGAACAGCAAAACTGCCTTTCATATAGCCCAATAGCTCCTTGCTGATATTTTTGCCTCTTGTAGAACCACGAAGCTTGAATTTATTCCATATCCATGCCGCAGATATTCTATCTGAATCAAAATCATACTTGGAGTTTATCAATGGCCCCCAAACTTTATCGTAAACGTTTTTTCCTGCATTTTTTATAATCCATTCCTTGGCGCTTTCATGCTCAAGATCTCTCCAGTCCTTTACAAACTTTGCCTGAAAAACCAGGAGCCCCATCCTGATTCTTTCAATAAAGGAAAGCTCTTTGAACATCAAAAGGTCAAGAGGTGAAGTGAAAGGGTAATGCTTACCGTTTATATAAATACCATTTTTGGGTTCGATCCAGATTAACTGCGATGAAAGGCCCAATTCATCAATAAGCTCAATAATATGAGTGTCATTAGTGAAGATATGATGATAGAAGGCCTCGATATTTTCTTCACCTATTTTAACTGTTTTAACAAGACCGCCAAGTGATGCTTCATTTTCTAAAATTGTTATATCGTGCCCGGTTTTTGACAGCTCATAACCAGTTGTAAGTCCAGTAGCACCGGCGCCAATTATGCATATTTTCACGAAATTTGCCCCCCTGTATTATCTAAAGGTTTTTTTTGCTTTTTCATAAGCCATATCATATAAACAACAGAGAACAGGACTGTCATTACTGTCAGGAACGAAAATGGCATTGCTACACGGTCGTAATTCGGAATCCAGACATCTATGTTGTTCATTTCTCTATAATAAATATACCAGTGATTAGCGGTTACACAGGTACTTATTATTGCTAATGGAATCCAGAGCCACTTATCCCAAAGGATACACACTGTAAGGAATATAATGGACGGAAGAAGGTACCTTTCATGCATTCTTGTAAAGAAAGTAAAAAATGCTGCAAGAATGAAGAAGGATGAAAAGTAAAGGGCTTTAACACTATTCCTCTTAATTACCAGATAAGCCAGAGTCAGAAGGAATGCCGGTATAGAAATTATAAAACCCCATTTTGCATAGGAAAACATAATAAAAATATCTGAATCCACTACGGTTTGAGCTCCTGCCAGCACCCAGAAGTTAAAAGCATTGGCGGTAGCATAGGGATAATCATCAATGCTTATCCTGTATAAGTTAAATAACCAGTAAAAATAGTCCATTGTTTCAACAAGGAACGTTTTTAAAAATGGAGTATTTGCATCAACGTGCTTTGCATAAAACTCAGTATGATAATAGAAGGGAAAAACAAGTACAATATATGTGCTTATACCTCCTACAGCAGCAAATATAGTGTTTTTTAAATTTTTTTTAACTATCCCCAGGTTAATGTTCCTGAAATTGAAAAAGTCCCTGTAAAATTGTACAAGTACAACCGGAGCCAGAAGACCGCTTTGAGGCTTGAAAAGAACAGCAGCCACAAACAGTATTGCAGCAACTACCTTCTTGTTAACATTAAAAAAGTATACAACAGCCAAAAGTATGGTCGCTGGAATTGAGTC
>JAAZCB010000606.1 GCA_012513545.1 Clostridiaceae bacterium | reverse complement strand
GGCGGGACAAGCTAACATACCGTTAAAATCAAAATTATATTATGATGAAAAACAAAACAAAACTAGGATGGATGTTTCTGCTTGGATTTATTCCTTTATTAAACATGTATCCACAGGAATATAATATGATGGATACTTTGAAACTAAATGAAGTTATTGTGGCGGCCACAAAAACTTCACATGGCATTTACTCGGTTCCCGCAAGTATTTCTATTATTAATAAAAAAACTATAGAAAACAGTCCTGTAACATTTGCCGATGAAGCACTCAGGGGGATTGCAGGTATATATGTAAAACGAAGCAAATTATCTGATCGTACTTCAACTGTTAACCTTCGTGGTTTTTCCGGTGATTACAGAACACTTGTTCTCTTGGATGGGATTCCTCTCAACGATGGTTATAACCAGAGTGTTAACTGGGGTGGCATACCTACAGATGCGGTCGTTAAGGTTGAGGTCGTTAAAGGTTCCTTCTCTTCCCTCTATGGCGGTAATGCAATGGGTGGTGTTATCAATATCCTGACAGAAGTTCCGAAAGAGGAAACTTTCACCTTGAAATCAAGTTACGGGACATACAATACCTTCATAACATCTGCAAGTTACAGTAACAGTTTTCTGAAGAGTAAGAAGCTCTCCGTCTTTCTGAATGTAACACAAAAATCGTCAGACGGATACGCTTCCAACTTTTATCAGACAACTGCAAGAGATGGGATCGGTACTTATCCGGTAACAGGCTGGAAAAAAACAACCAACAATAAGGGAGCGGAATATTTTCTTCTGGGACATCTTGGTGACAACTGGATGCAGCAAACCCAACTGGTAGCAAAGCTTTCATATGATATGAAACCGGGTACAAAACTTGATTTCAGTGTTAGTTCAGCATTTGATGATTATGGTTACAGAAATCCCCAGTCTTTTCTGAAAGATGAATCAAATCTTCCGTTTAATAATGGATCAGCCACAATAGATGTCGGGGGTACTCTTAAAACACTTACAGTACGGTCACATAGTTTTCAGAATGGACCAGGTAATGTCTATACAAATGCTTATAAACTGCACTATAAAACAAATATTAAAAACGTCCAGATTAATTCATACCTGGGTTTTCTTGATGACAAGAACGAATATATAAGCTGTACAACCGGAGCAACAGAAGATGGAGGGCCCGGAAGTATTAATACCACAAAGCCAAAACAGACTTACATTGCAAGTTTACAGGCAGATATGCCTCTTGGAAATCACGTATTAACTTTAGGAGCTGACTATAAAATGTATAATGCTGTTGGTGAAGAATGGAACTTATCAGATTGGGCAAATGCTGACTCAAAAACATCCATGAAGTCATCAATGGCAGGTAAACAGAAAATTTATGCTCCTTTCGCCCAGGCTGAGATTAATATTTTAAACGGCTTAAAAAGTTATCTCGGACTCCGTTACGATTACTGGAACAATATTGATGGAAGAAGTAGCTATGGCCCATCTGATACTACTTATATGAACACATCAAGCAGCCATCTTTCGCCGAAAGCCGGACTTGTTTATACTCCCGAAATGGATCTGAACATTTTTAAAATTAAAAGTATAAGGGTTTCAGCAGGCGAGTCGTTCAGAACTCCTAACCTTTACAATCTGTATAAAACATGGTCGTACGTGACAACAACCTATCTCTCAAATCCTGATCTGAAACCGGAAACATCCTTCTCATGGGAATTG
>JAAZCB010000605.1 GCA_012513545.1 Clostridiaceae bacterium | reverse complement strand
GTCTGATAGATCCGGCGGCAGATCTTTTAAGTATAGTACCTGGCCGTAGTTTTTGCCAAATTCAAAGCGGGATTTGTTGCTGAAGTTGAAGGAGTCCGGTGCAATATAGTCTTTTGTTGTAAGGTCGAATGATACCAGGTAGTCATACATGAAGTAAAAGGGATCATTGTCATGGTTTAAAGCATTATATATAAGCTCTAGGCGTTCACAGCCTGACAATATTTTAGTGTCACAACCAAGACCCTTGAAGTTTCCCAGTACATCTGTTTCAATTCTTGAGAGAATTGATATTGCTGCGTTATGATTTTCTGCAGAGGCTGAAAAGGTGAGGTACTTTTCCCTCAATATACTGTTCTGACCCTGGTGAGCCTTTTCATTGAGCATCCTGTTGTATTCTTCCCTGTAAATATCTATTTCATCATTTCGCATTTTAAGGAACATATGCTTTTCAAATTCAGATTTATCTACAGGTCGGTTTACTATGGTTATCTGGATGGGAATGGAGGAGTCAAAGTAGTTTAAAAACTCACAATACTTTGAGAATATCTCAACCTGGTCTTCATGCCTTGCAATCTGGTAATTCATATCGGAGAACTTGATCGTTTTGGAGTAGAGTCCTTCTGCTATTTCACATATGCCATCCTCAAACATCCTGTTATATCTGATTGTTTGCTGTACGCTTAAGGGAACTCTTTGTTTTTTTAGCCTCCTGTTTGACCCGGGTGAATTCTTTTTGTGCAAACTCAACACTTCGCATTGCTGCCTGAAGTTTTCTTTTTCGTTCGTATTCACTGGAGCCAAAGCAGGGCTGTTCTGTATCGGTGATCTTTTTTGAAGTAGACTTTTTAGCATTTTTGACCTCCTCTTTATTTTGTTTTAATCTGTTCAAACTAAGCTCAGTTTGATATTTCCGTTTGTTTTGTCCGAGCTTGTGCCTTAGTATAAGCTTTACATACTGCTCGAAGGTAAACCCGTTCTTTTTGAAGAACCCGGTTGCAAAGATAGGTATTACCTCAAGGATTACTACATAGCCTGCAATTTCTGTGCTCCAATACCTTGAGGCTATAAAATATGAGGCCAGGCCTAAGATAATAGCTGAAGCAAAACATAGCAGCTGCCTTATTGTAAGTCCAAAAAGGATCTTTTCCTTGTACTCTGTTATTTCCTTTGGAACTCTTACTTCTATTGACATTTATCATCACTTCCTTACATTGCATTGCAGATTGACTTTGACCATCTGCCGGTCATAAAGATGCATACAACCAGAACCAGGGAATAAAGTGTTGCTTCCAGCATAGCTGTAGTTATATCAATAAAGGCACTTTTGCTTGCTATGCTGCCTATTAATGTTCCATACAGAGCCAGAACTATAAAGATCAAAACTCCCTGGATGCTGACAGCGGCAAAGGACTTTAAAAAGTTCTTTGCAACAGAGTTGATTTCTCCGTTAGGTATGGTTGCAAGGGGAAGAGGGGATATAGCCAGGTAGATATAGATTTCCACCATACGGCCGACTATTATTACCGAAATAACCAGGGTAGAGAACTTGAATATGAGCCAGATCAATGTCACCTGGGTGCTTAGCAGTAATTTTGCTGCAAAATTCATACCCCTTAACGATGCTTCCATGGCATCAAAGTTTGCTGCCATACTTACGCTGCCGGATCCAAAAACTCCGCCTATGTTTGATATTACTGTGGTGCTTATTGCAAATATCGCTCCCATGACAAGGGGAGTGCTGTCTATAAATATTTTGCATATTGCTATCTTGAACATTGCTTTGAAGGGTATTTCAAAGCCGCTGTTACTCATTCCTTCTGTCCTTATGGTGATGTTGTAGAGTTCCAGCATGAAAAGGAGTCCGAGTATGACATAGGCGACGGGCATTACGGCATTCTGCATAATGCTTACTACACCGTCATACAAGGTTTTGTTGTAGGCTTCAGGGGATTTTAAAATAACCCCTGAGCCTATTGTGCCAACACCGTTTAGGACATCCTTTATGATTGACATTATGTAGTCTTCCATATGTTATCACGTCCTTATTTTACTAGTGTTGCAAAGATGGTGGCTGCTGTTATGATCAGTGCTCCACCGACTATTTGCCAGATACCGGACTGCAGCGCGGGCCCGTTTTTATCCTTAAGACCTGAAGCCAATACTATAACTCCCCATACCAGCCACAAACCGCCTCCGATAGTAGCAAACTGTTGAACTAGCTTTAATACCTGTGTTAATAAATCCATTTTCTTTTTCTCCTTTTTTGATTGAATTTTGTGTTACGCTTCCAGTGGTACTTCATATTCCTTTATTTCTTTAACATCACTGAAAAACAATGAGTTTTCACGGTCTTCTATAGCAGGAAGGATATAGCTGTTTTTCCTGTCGTAGTCCGAGAGTTCTTTGTATTTATTGTGTTTAGTGATGTCAAATTTCTGTGATTTGAAGGGTGGGATACCGCGTATTGATAGAATACATTCAGTTCCACCTAAAAGGCCAACCTCCGAGGGAGTTATGAGCTCCCGGCCGAGCACCTGGTTGTTGATTGAATAACTTCCGGATTGGCCCTTACTTTCATTTGTTGTTTTAAGGTCTATTGTTGTCTTTCCAACCATCTTTGAAATGTACTCCAGGGTGCTCTGTTCCTTGCCTCCAAGGAATAAAAGGGTGTCACAATTGCCTGTAATGGTCTCCCAGCTGTCCTTGTACAGGTTTTTAAGCTGTGCGACATTCTGCAGTATTACGTTTACTGAAATTTCACGACTTCGCATTGTTGCTATGTATATTTCAAAGTTTGGTATTTGACCGATGTTGGCGAATTCATCCAAAAGGAACCTGACATGATACGGTAATCTGCCGCCATACTCATTTTCAGCCTTCAGGAACAGGGTATCAAACAACTGCTGGTACATGATGGCTGATATAAAGTTAAAGGTTCGGTCAGAGTCGGGGATAATAACAAACAGTGCTGTTTTTTCGTCGCCTATGGTATCAATGGCTATTGTATCCTCAGAGAGCATGTCGGAGACAACGGTTATGTTAAAGGGTGACAACCTTACACCAACTGAAACAAGGATTGATTTTGCGGTTTTACCGGCTGCCAGTTTGAACAGGTCATACTGTTTGCAGGCAAAATGTTCGGGGTTTTCTGCTTTAAGACTTTCAAACAGGATATCAAGAGGGGACTTGAAATCTTCCTGGTCTTCTCTTACTTCAGCGAGTCTCAGCATTTCCATAACAGTTCCTATGTTTTTCTCCTCAGGTAGGGCTTCAAAGAACACGTAGCCGAAAAGTGCCTGTAAGAGTGCTGTTTCTGATTTCTCCCAGAAGTCGCCTGCGTTTTTGCTGTTTGGTGCATTTGTGTTGGTTATAAGGTTTGTAACAAGCTTTAGTATGTCTTTTTCATCGTTGATGTAGCTGAAGAAATTGTATTTGTCGCTACTTTTCATATCGATGAGGTTCAGTACCTTAATCCTGTAGCCAGCATCCTGAAACATTTTGCCGCATTCTTTTATGAGACTGCCTTTGGGATCTGTTATTACATAACTGCTGTGTAGCTGCATGAGGTTGGGTTTCACAAAAAATCTTGTTTTTCCCGAACCGGAGCCACCGATCACGAGAACATTGTTGTTTCTAAAGGTCTTTCTTGTATCAAGGCTCATCATTTCGGTTTTTGTGAAGAGTATATTTCTTGAATAAATTTTGTCTGTAAAGTTTGCTATGTCCTTTGGAGTACCCCATTTGGAGGAACCGTATTCCATGCCCACAAGGAAATTGTTTCTGCCACTTAAGGTGTACAGATAGACTAATGGGGGAATGAGGCTTCCTGCTGCTCCGGCTATAAGTGCATTTTTATCAAAGCTTATTTCAAATGGTTTTTTTGATATATTAGCCAGGAGCATATTTGTTGTGTCTAGAATCTTCTTAACTGAGTCTCCTTCGAGAGTTGTATACAGTTGCATAAACCTGTTGAATACCAGAAATGCCAAAGCTGATATTATGACGGCAAAAACTAGTTTTGATTTACTCATAGGCTGCGTTCCATGCTTTTGCCGGACATTCTTGAAACGTAGAATTCCTCTTCCTTGAAGGGCTTTAGATTATCTGTGTCAAGTTTCCGGTCGCGCATTTCCTTTTCCATTTTGGCTATTTCTGCTTCCATGTTCTCGAAAGAAGAGGCACTTCTTTTAGCTGCTCTATAAAACGCTAACAGCTCACCGTCACACATGTTTTTATAAAACTCCATAAGATCAACCTCCTAAAGTTGTTATAATAAAAAAACTCTCAGTAATTTTGAGAGAATTTCGCTTGAAAATATTTATATTTCTTATGCTTATCTTGATATGGACAGGTCCTTTGTTTTGTCATTTGGCAGTTCCTTTCGAAGGCTGGCGGATTTATCAATTGCCTGCTTGATACGCTCTTTTATTGATTGTCTGGACTTGCTTCCAAGCTGTCCTTCCATGTGGTTTTTAAGTACTTTTTCAATCTGTCCTGCGTCTTTTCCCTTGAAGTAAATCTTGAAGGTATCAGGCTGGGACAGGTCTTTCTTTATGGCATAGTCAACTCCGTAACTGTTAAGCTCACGCTTGAACTGCCGCAGGTCTTTGCTTTTTATAGGGATATCCTGCAATACCTGGTTTTGCTTTTTAAGCTTTTTTAATGACTGGTATCTCTGCACGGTTTTCTTAATAGCACATTTAAATTTCTGCAGGTATGAATTGAGCACATTTATTAGCATTTTCATGCCTGCTTCAGTGCCTTTCACAAATATTATTAATGCATTTTTAAGGCTTGTAGTTTTATTAATTATTTTTTTTATCATTTCTTTAACCGTGGGTTTTCTTTTTATTGTAAACTGCCTTGCCATATGGTTTTTCATTGCGTTTTCAACCTGGACGGCATCTTTTTCCTTGAAGTAGACCTTGTAGGTATTCGGCTTGGACAGGTCTCTATTAATGGCATAGTCTATGCCGTAACTGTTAAGTTCCTGCTTGAATTCCCGAAGATCCTGACTGCTTAAGGGAATATCCTGCAATGCATGATTTTGTCGGTTAAGCTTTTTTAGCGACTGATATCCCTGTTTAGGTCCCTTTCGAGTGTTTTTCAATTCCTGCAGGTATAAATTAAGCGCCTTAATTAACACTTTCATGTTTATTTCAGCACTCTTCACAGTTATTGATATTGCTTTTTTACTGAGTTCATCACTGAGCATCTTAATCACTCCTTTGCGGGTTGGCTATAAATACAACATCCTCAACATTAAGCTGCTTGAAGCATTCCTTCACCTTTTCAGAGTATTTTTCAGTTAGTGTGGCTGCAAGGAAAATATCGTTGAGGACTATTGTGAGTGTGCCGTTTTCAAGGGATATGTCCGATATTTTGTCCTTGAAAAAAGTACTGAAGACTATTTCTGAAAAACTGTTGGAAAGCTGGTTAACCGGCTCTTCAAATTGAGTGCCTTTCACAAGTTCAAATATACTTTTACGGGGCTTGAAAATATCACTGTCTGTGAGCTCTCTGGAGGTATAGTCGGTTATAGCATTAAAAATACAGCTCATCAGGTAATGTTTGGTTGAGCTGATCATGACTCCACCTGCCAGAGCTTTTTTCATCCGGGTAATTGCATTTTCAATAATCAGCGGACTTATTTTTTCAAGAGTGTCGCGGACAAGAGGCAGAGGCAGATTGAGGTTTTTCTTTGAGAACTCCTCGTCAAAGTACAGGCTTTTTAAAGACTCCTCCACAATTTTTGAAACATTGTCTTCAAAAAGGTGTAGTTTACTTTTAAGGAGCACGCCCTCGTATTTTTTAATTAGTAAATCATATCTTTCATTATCAAAATCATTAGTATAGTCATTATTAGTATAATCTATATTAGTTATATTATTATTAGTATAGCGAGGGTTAGCCTTCGAAGGTATATCCTTTGGAGGGGTAGCCTCTGGAGGGTTATCCACTTGTGGCTTATCCACCGGAGGGAAACCCTCTTGTGGTTGTGAGTCGCTTGTTTCAAGGGCTCTGTCATTTGGTGATTCATAAACTATGTATTCCCAGGATACAATTCTGCCCTTCTCGCGTTTGGCTATCAACTCAATATATCCATTTTCCTTTAACTCCCTCAACCCGCTTTTAACTGAGTCAAAACCATCAGTAGATTGATTATATAGATCCTTTAAATGTATTTTCCAGTCCTCAGGACGGCTTAAAAAATACCCCATAAGACCTTTTGCTTTCCAGCTCAGGTTGCTGTTTAAAAAGATTGAACTGTCTATCATCGTGTAGGGGTTTACACGTTTTTTTATCTTAACAATTGTTTCTGTACTCATGGATGCCTCCTACAAGATTTAAATTATTTCCAGGTTTTCAAATGCATCTTCAAGGATTTTACGAACCAGTTCAGACTTGCCCATATTGAGCAGTACGGAAAAGTGACCGATTTTTTTAATGGTTTCGGGTTTCAGGTATAGAGAGTATCTGACAAGTGCTTCATCAAGTTCCTTTGGTTTGATTACATATTTGTTTCCAATGTTGTTTACATTATTGTTTTCACTTTTGTTTTCACTATTGTAATCAGAATTGTATACAGTTTTGTTTACATCTTTGTATACATTAATGTTTACATCATCACATACATCTTTATCCTCATTTTTATTGACAATAATGTTTCCATCTTTGTTTCTGTCACTATCAACATATCCGGATACATTTTTGTTTACTGCTTCAGCTTTTAACTTTTTTTGAAGCATGGACTGCTTCAATTTCTCAAAGTTATTATCCAGTTTGTTCATCTCCAACTATGGTCACCAGCCTCTCCAGTACTCTAAAGAATTGATTTGCTGCTTCCTCATCATACTCAAATACTGTTTTGCCCAGTTTACCTGCCTCAGTGATCCTGACTCTCCGGTGTATGGGCTCTGTGAGAATGTCCTGGCCTGAGTAGAATTCCTTCAGGAACTCAAGGTTTTCTTTTGCGTCATTTGTTCTCTGGTCATACATGTTTGGAACCACCAGGGAAACAAGATCCGGATCCAATCGAAGGTCGGAAAGGTATTCATATATATTTCCGACAGCTCTTACAGAGGCTGCTTCAACCTGTACCGGCATTACAATATTGTCAATATAGCAGAGGACAGCATCGTTTATTTTGGTTCTCTGCGGGCCACAGTCAATCAATACGAAGTCATAATGCATAGCTTCAAGGTCTTTTAGGTATTCTTTCAATAGCAGGTCAATTCTTGAGGCTCTGTGAAACTCAGCATTTATTTCTTCAATATGGCTGGTCGGAAGAAGGTCGAGGTTATCCCGGGCATTTATTATACACTCTTCAAGCTTTGCAGGATTTCTTCTGTCCAAGAGATCATAAAAGGTCCTCCTATATGAGTCTTCCGAGAAACCAAGAAACAGGCTTGAGTCGTTCTGACCATCCAGGTCAATCAATAAGGTTGGGAATCCGAGTTTCGCAAGGCC
>JAAZCB010000604.1 GCA_012513545.1 Clostridiaceae bacterium | reverse complement strand
GTTTGTCATAAACATACTCGGTTTTGTTACCATCAGGATCAATCACTGCAGTTGTCCGTCCGGCATCGTCGTATCTATAGCTGGTTACACCTCCCAAGAAATCGGTTTCTTCTGTAATCATATTAAATTCATTGTATTTAAGGTATGTAATGTTCCCAGAGGAATCGGCTACTTCCGTTGTTTTTTCTTCATCCTTATATGTAAACCGGTAATCATAAAGCCCATCATCCCCATATGTGTGGATACACTTTCCTTCGGGAGTTAATTTATCATATTCATAGTAGAAGGATACACCATTTTTGTTTGTTTCCCTAGCAAGAAGATGATTTTCATAGGCAAACCCGTAGGAGCCTTTCATAGCATCGGAAGCTGTTATTAGGTTGCCACTTTCATCATATGCATAATTTACTAAAAGAAACGGGTCATGGTATGGATAAATTAGACTCATTTTTTCAATTCGCCCGTCTATAGTAGTAACTGCAATACTTCTTCCGCAGTTTTCCCTTATTTCCTTAAGTCCATTTTTATCTCTCACGTATTGAATTGAGTTTCCGTGCGGGTCCTTGACATATTCTACGAGGACTTCCTGTACAGGCCCCTTTGGAATAGGGAAATAATATATCAGGTCCTCCTTTACACGAACAGTGTAATAATCTTTTTCCTTTTCAAGTATGCTGCCGTCTTCAGCATCATAAACCGGTTTTTTTTCCGGCAGGAAGTCAAAGTATGCAGGAGCTCCTGTTCCATTCTGAAATAAAACAGTACCGTCCTCTTCAAATTCAAGCCGGATATCTGCCGGTGTTTCCCAGCCAAAACCACATGTTCCCATCCGCTTGACCTGGGAACCGTAATATCTGTACCACTCGATTGGTATCCTCCATGGCAATGAAAAATCAAGATGTTCGGTTACAACTTCACCTGTAACAGCATCAACTGGGTGACCCCATAAGGCATTACACTTTATTTTCCCCCATGCACGTGCCGCCTTTACCTTAAGCCTTTTATATTGTCGCTTTACTTTTTTACTTGCATTGCTGAATTTCTTCCCATATTTCTTAAATTTCCTGGAAAACTTTCTTGCGTTTGTTACCATTTTTTTCGATTTCCGAGCAATTTTCATAATCAGTCCGAATTTCATACTTCAACTCCCCTTAAACCGAATTTACCCTTGCCGCGTTTTATGGGAACCTCTTCGCCTCCCTGTCCCTCCTCCATGCCTGATACTTTCTTGGCACCGGCTACAACAGGAAGACTTGAAACAACTGCCAGGCCGGTCTGTGCCAGTGTACCATCAGCTGCTGCCTTACCAACTGCTGAGCACATCGAGCCTAAACCTATGACAGTTTCAACCGGCATCATTACAGTGTCCTTAACCATGCTCACAACATCTCCAAGCGACATCGCTGACTTTTTATACCCTTCCACTTTAACCATACTGGCTTGAAAATGCGTTTCTGCCGACATTCCGTCCATTGTAATGCTGCTGCTTTCATTGCAGCTGAAAAATATACTTTCACCAGCATTTACAATCATATTTTTTTCTACATCTATGGTAAAATCCTTCTCACTGGAAAGTGATACCGGTTTATCACTTTCCAGTTCGATTCCATTTTCCTCATCAAGCTTTATAAATACCTTGCCTTCATTAGCAGTAAAAATAAGGTCTTTACCACCCGATTTCATATGCTTTTTATAGTTTGTTTCAAAATATTTAATACCCGGGTCGGCTGTTCTTGGGCAACTCTCCCCACTTTTCCTGACTGAATTTATGACAACGGCGCCATCCTCGTTTTCATTTGGAAAATACAGCTTCACAAAGTCACCCACCTGCGGCATGACATACCAGCCGCTGTTTCCTTCTGCAGTATAATTTGTGGCATACTTGAACCAGTTTGCTTCACCTGCATTCTGCTCGCTGTCAATCTCCAGGTGCACCTTAACCGTATCACTTGACGTCTCAAGTACTTTTCCTTCTATAGCTGCACCTGTAATAAGAGAATTCAGGAGCCTTTTCTGTTTGATACCGTTTGGGAAAGCCAATATGTATATAAATTTCATAGTTCCGCTTTTCATTTCCGCCTTTGAGCTTGCAACTACCATGTCTTTTTCAAGGAATTTCACCTTGTCACCAAGATCAAGATAAGTGCTGCTCTCTACCTCGTAAAATGCAAAATCGAAATCTTCAAGACCTTCAACATTGTTTTCAGACAGATACAGGTAGCTTGAAACGTCTTTTCTGACGGTATAATCCAACTCTTCAGACAGGCTGCCTTCCTTTTCACCGGGTATACCGAAGAAAAACTTCGGTCCGTCTGAGTCAACCTGTGGAACCAGAACAGCCCCAAACCGTGAAGCCATTCTTTTTAAAAACTGCCAGTCGGTCTCATTATACTGTACTGTAAACTCATTCAGCGCTGAGCCGTTAGCGGCATAGTCCTTGTAATCAGCCCCTGAATAACCTTTAATAACCTTATTAATTAAATCATCATAAGTCATTTGTTTATTTTGAAATGAGCGGTATATAAGTTTTATATCCATGATACAGGTATATGACAAGGCTTCTGCTTCCAGATAATAAATACCTTTTATGCACCTTACACAAATATTGGATACAACGCCTTTAAACAGATTTCTGACTTTGCTGCCCTCATCCAGTTGAACCACTTCAATCGTATCCTCTGCCGATGCAGTTTCTATGTAACTGTCCTTTTTTTCTTCAGGAATTATTCCTGAGAAAAATAAAACAGTATGTTCATTTATTTTTCTGTCAATTCTCAATTCATTTATGTGTTTTATTTCATAAGGTGTTAAAATATCCAGGTTATTATACGTAATTCTTTTCTCCGGCGTACCCATATCATATCCCCCCTTTGCCCTCTATTTCTGCCCGT
>JAAZCB010000603.1 GCA_012513545.1 Clostridiaceae bacterium | reverse complement strand
TTTACTGCATTGCAGTTCCCATTTTCACTGCATTTTTGCTTCCCGATTACAACCTATTTGCTGTAATTTTTTATGATGCGTTTCAGGAATTGTTTTATTAATCATTGTTCAAGTTTTATAATAAATAGTGTGAAGATGACGATTTGTCTGCCGGAACTATGCATATTTTATTATGCAACAAACTGGACACTATTCCCCTTTAACATATACTACCAGAACGAATAAATTAATTTTACCGTACCATTCTGTATGAATAGAAGTGCATAAAATGACATTTTCAACGCTGACCCAAACCAATTTTGTCGGAATACCAATTAAACTGGCGTAAAAGTGTTCCCGACAAGCGTATGAGAGACCATAATTAACAAATTTATACAGTTATCAAAACATCTACAAACCTTTACTAAAATCCCCGAAGGAAATATTATGATAATCCAGAATACGAAGCAATGTTGAGAATTTGAAATATATTTTACCCTGTTCCATATGGCTATATTCATTTCTGCTTATTCCAATATCATTCGCCATTTCAACTAAACCTTTGTCCTTTTCAAGTCTGAGTTTCTTGATTCTCTCACCAAGTTCATTCATTAGTTTCTGGTGCTCTGGAGCAATTCTTCGGGGTTTTGGTGATTTCGTTGATGACATGTCAGAAAATTTTGACTAAAGATAAGGAATTAGGCGCAAATGTTTGCGCATGACTTTTTTCTTTTTGCTATCTTCGCACAAACATTTGTGCATGGAATCACAAAAGAATAGAAAATTTTTACAACAGCACCTAATAACAGATGAAGAGGGTATTGATGCATATTTGATTATCATAGAATTTGAAAACGATATTCCTGTAATGGCGTACCCAGTTAAATTACCACTTCCATTTGCATGGTGCACCATTTATCCTTGGATTCTTAATTAATATGATAATAATTATGAAAAAACTTGCCTTATATATTAGAGTAAGTACATCGGAGCAAACAGTAGAGAATCAGAAAATAAGACTCGTTGAGTTTGCGAAAAAAAATGACTGTACCTATGATATCTATGAAGAAATAGAAAGTACACGCAAGACCCGCCCAGTCAAACAAGCACTTTTAGCAAAATTGAGAAATCATCAATATGATGCGGCAGTTGTATACAAACTCGATAGGTGGGCGAGAAGTTCAACCGAACTGATACTCGATACAAAAGAACTTCTTGACAAAGGGGTAGGATTTATAAGCATTTCAGACAATCTTGACTTTAGCACTGCCTCTGGGAAATTACATTTTCAAATATTGTCAGCATTT
Source organism: Clostridiaceae bacterium (assembly GCA_012513545.1). Next base: position 338 of record JAAZCB010000603.1, on the reverse strand, counting down.
GCCGAGTTTGAGCGTGAGTTAATTCGAGAACGCACTATTCAAGGATTACAACGGAAGAAAGCACAAGGATACAGTTTTACGGGTAGACCTAAAGGTTCGAAAGACCGGAAGCAACGCAAGACCACAGGATATTTTGTCCGGGAAGCCAGAAAGCGTGAGATGGCGCAAACCAAATTCGTCCTCTCCCCAAATAATTAACATAAAAATTCCGGCATCTATAACCATCGATTTTACGTGGTCATCCCCCCCTGTAAAAAAACAGCAAAAAAGGGGGTCGGTTAATTTGGTAAGTTGGTCATGGTTTCAAAGTCAGCCAGTGACCATAATGAGTTATAAAC
>JAAZCB010000602.1 GCA_012513545.1 Clostridiaceae bacterium | reverse complement strand
TAGTACTCGTACAAATATGCCCAAGGTCAATCGAGCAGCACTTGGTGGATTTACAATGCCATTGCCACCTCTTGCCTTACAGCAGAAATTTGAAGTGTTTGTAGAAAAGACCGACAAATCAAAATTTTAGCTTAGATATGTTTACTTGCAATAAGCAAAGAAAGTATCTAAAATAATCATAGAAAAACGGAGCATGAGTTATTTCAACAATTAATAAAGTGTGACGTAGAAAAACTATTTTAGGTCAAGGAATCAATGAGGTCTTGAAGGCGTATTATTACATTCAGGAGGTCTCTTATGGCAAGGATAATTTACAGTGGGAAAATTGATTCTGACTTTGAAGGATTCGATGATAATGCAATCTTCTAGATGAGTGATGGCACCTACTGGATTCAAGCGCAATACAAATATTGGTATTATTATGCTTACGAATCTGATATCTGATTAGAGAATATTGACAGCCAAAACGATCTGTACCAAACTACCCAAACAAAACGATTTAAGTTATGTTTTGCAGGAAAAAACGGAAGTGAAATTTTAGATTTCCAAATACATCATTTTAGAAGGCTATTTTGTTTACAGTAATCAGAAGGGATGACTAAATGACTAACACATACTTAATGAAGAAACTAACGGCTGAGTTTGAGTATAAATTGGTTCCTGCGCTGTGTTCTTGGTCTGATTTGCTCGGTTTTGGATCTCTTGTTTCGCAAAACAATTGGTCGCCAAATGAAGAGCAATGGAGAAAAATTGCAAAACGTTTACGAGATGCTCAAGCTTTTGGGATCCAATCCGTTGGCCCAAGAGAGTATATGTTTGTCTCAAATGACGGATTTATCAGAAATATTGACCTGTCACGGGAACTGGGACATATACAAATTCTTAGTTTATGGCTACGTGGGATAGTGTGGTATCATATTAGTGTTAATAGTAATGAAAAAGCTAACAACTCTCCAGGAACACGTACTGTAATTGCTGGCGGAAATAGATTATTACACAACTGGGACAAATTCACGCAAGCAGATTTATTTTACGATTTTGAGGGACGAGATATGGGACCTCAAAGTACTTACGCTCGAGCTAATGCTATACCCATTATGGAGAATCCTCTCCCACTCCAAATGAATACCGCCTTTTCAAAAGCATATATTCTTGATGATGGCGGAACGAAGGCTGGATTACCTGGAAACAGATTGTATATTGAAAAAACAGCTATAGATATGATCAATCATTTAGCGCAAATATATAGTGAGCATTGTGGAAAACCAATATGGGAAGAGAGAAAAAACGGTTTCTTTTATGCGATTCCGTATCCTGATAACTCAGCGTATCAATTGGGTTTCGAATTATCACAGCCAATCGATTTTGATCATCGCGGATTAAAAACAATCGTGTATGAAGCTAGAAAATTCTACATTTATGATATGGATGACAAAGATGACTATTTCGATCTGTATATGAATCATGTATTCTTTTTTACACCTGAGGATTTTCGCAAGTCTTTTCCAGAATTAAAGACGAATGTGAAATTTCCTGTTCAACCCAAATTAGGGGGATATCATGTTGAATTTATGGAAACAGATAATTTAGAAAATGATTGAATTTAGTTGGAAACAACTTGTTCTTCATCCCTTGTATCAGTCTGGAAGTGTGTTGAAATATGATCAATACTAATGGAGAAAATGAAAAATGCAAAGGAAACATATTGGGAAGAATGCTTTTTCAACCGAACTAATTATTCTCTATCGAACGGCTTCTTGCTCGAGAGTCCTGATTTCAATATAAGAATTGAAATGCTTATTGAATAAATAGCTTCTGATTTTTTCAATTCTCGACAGCATTTTGGAATTAGTGATATCTGTGGCAACAGAATGGCAACAATTAGTCTTGTAGTGAAAGGTAATAGAATAATATGGACACAACGGAGAACAGGAGAAAAGAAAATTAAACAATAACGTTTAGCACATGTTTCTTGGCATCGAGTGGGAATAAAAAGATTAACCGATGCTAACACAAGCGCAACAAAGAAAAGCAGCAAAAGAGTTTGCTGATAAATGGGCTGGTAAAGGATACGAAAAGGGAGAATCAGCTAAATTCTGGTTATCTCTGTTAAATGAGGTTTATGGAATAGAAAGACCGACTGATTTTATCAGGTTTGAAGACAAAGTAAAGCTTGATAATACAAGTTTTATTGATGGCTATATCCCCTCCACTCATGTCTTAATTGAGCAGAAATCTATAGATAAAAACTTGAAAAAAGGAATTAGGCAATCGGATGGTACTCTCCTTACTCCATTTCAGCAGGCGAAGCGCTATTCAGCTGAACTTCCTTATTCCAATAGACCAAGGTGGTTTGTCTTATCCAACTTCAAAGAATTCCATGTTTTTGACATGGAAAAGCCAGGTGGGGAGCCGGAAATTATCTATTTAAAAGATTTGGAAGATGATTATTATCGTTTAAATTTTTTGATAGACGAAGAAGATCACTATATAAAAAAGGCAATTGAGGTCTCTATCCAAGCAGGTGAGCTTGTTGGGGTGCTTTATATCATTTTTCAATACTTAGTTCTAATGTTCATAATTCTTGGATGAGAGCTATTTGCGGTAGAATGAAAAGTGACTATGCTTACTCTGCGACTATTGTATATAATAACTTCCCTTGGCCAGAACTAAACGAAAAGAAGGATGAAAGAATTAGAGAATCAGCAAATGAAATACTAGAAGCTCGTAAACTGTACAGAGAATCAACACTTGCAGATTTATATGATGAATTAACTATGCCCCCAGAATTAAGGAAAGCACACCAAGAAAATGATAAAGTGGTTATGGAAGCATATGGATTCGATTGGCGAAATATGACGGAATCAGAATGTGTGGCTGAGTTGATGAAAATATATAAAAGTATAATTGGCGAGTAGAGGTTATTGGTAAACACAAAACATCTATCAATATAAAACAACTTTCAGCTATTACTGGTTAAAAATTCACAGGATGAAAGCATTTCTATGCGGTTTTAGTTTTATAGGAGTATTAAAAGATGAACAATCCCAGTTTTACTAAATCAGTTATTGGCGCACAAGCCGCATGGAAAGGGTTTTCATCTCAAACTCTATATATTGCACACAGATTGCTTTTGGACGATGATTCTTATGAGTATTGCCCTGAAGATATCGAAGATTTAGTTATCAAAAAAGATGGCGTTATTATTGAAGCGGTTCAAGTCAAAAACATCAAGTCGAATCTTTCTTTTTCAAGCCTTGCATCTACCCGAACCTCAATAGGTGGGGGAGGGTTTTTTAACCGAATGTGCAGCATACACGAAAGCAATAGCTCTTTTTCAAGAATTACGATTGTTTATTTC
>JAAZCB010000601.1 GCA_012513545.1 Clostridiaceae bacterium | reverse complement strand
TTTTCATAATCATACTCCAATCTGCAATTCAAATATAATAAATGTTTAAACCACCTATAATAATGTTTACACCGTAAACTTTCTATTGTGATTACCAGTCAATATTTACAGGCATCTGAATTTCTCGTCCTAAACTGCTACCGTAAGAATTATCCATATGGTATCTGTAGTCGGTTTTTGAATCAAGAATTCCAATTACTCCTTTTTCCACTAATACTTTGCTGTAATATTCCCTTGCTTCCGGGAAACTTGTTGTTACTTTAAACCAGATGTAGTCTGCGTTTCCGTTATTTTGATACATGTTGTAGAAATCTTCGTAACGAGCAGGTTCTGCATCAGGGTATCTGCTTGTCAATGAAAATCCGCCCGGTTCCAAATATATTTTTATTCTTACAGAAGAGTTGGCAGGAACTACAGGCAGCTTAAGATCTACTACAGGTGCAAAAACCTCATAAATGGCTACTCCATCCCAAATTCCTCCGTTCTTGTAGTCCACCGTATAACCGTTAAGTCCGTAAACAAAGTGTTTCCAGTATTCTTGAGCAGAATATGAAGCTGTATAAGAGTTGTAGCTGTATTCATAGGTATCTGCGGTAAGGTTAAGTCCTACAGGATCGTATGAAGTAGCATACAGTCCCTGCTCATTGAGCCTGAATTCAACATTTAAATCCAGGGTGCCGGGAACGGTCGGGTAATCGGTATCATTTACAAGCTCAACTTCAAGGCACGCCGGCTGATACAAGGCTTTTGGATCTAACTTCAGGAAAGGCGCACCTACCGGATTTTCATCATAGCTTTCTTTATCTGCTTCCTTGAATTTGTTTAAAATTCCCTTGGCTGCCTCTTCAGTCATTGCTTCGGTTATTTCATTGGCAGGGACACCTGCCTCTGTAAGTGCTACCTGAGCAAGATATGCTATATTGCCTTCTGCCATCTGCTCAAAGTTTGGAAACTTAGGAGGAATACCAATTGATGACAGGCCGTAATCGACTAAAGACCTAAGTGCCATGGCAAATTCATCCCTTAATTCCGGAATAGGACAGAGGCTTGCAACTGCCATAATCAATTTTGTTTTAATATTTTCATAGGCTTTGGTAATCTTAGTATAAATTTTCATAATGACTGATACTAAATCCTTAAAGAAGTTTACAACGCCGTCAAATAATTCTTTGTACCAGGGTTTATCCTCTTCTACGGGTTTTGGTATATAAATTTCAGCCCCTACCGGCAATACTTCCTTAATGAGTTTTTCATATTTAGTTTTGAATTCTTGAGGAAGCATTTCGTATTGAGCTGATAAGGGATCCACGAAACTGCTGAAATTTCCGAGCTCATTTGTCATTAAATAATATTTGTAGGGCCGTAAAATTTTACCGCTACTATTTCTCCAGCTGCATGTTATTTCAGTAGCTTTAGGCTCTCTGTGAACATAGTACCTGGACATATAGTCGGGATCTGCCCAGTCAATAGCCGTATATCCCACAATCTCGATGCTTGGCAAAGAATAATTTATCATCTGAGCTTTGCTGTATTTTGAGGGAGGAGCCGGCGGCGCTATTATTGTCACAGGTTTTTCGAAGCCGTAATTGACAGTCACAATATCCGAGTATATGGCTCGCAGCTTGCCGGGCTCTGTATCCTCTGTAATTGCAACTGCACGCAGATAATATTTTATGTACTCACCGGCTTTCATTTCAGACGCCGGTTTACCGAATAGTTTAAAATCAAGGGTAATGGAATTATCAAGGTCCGTATGGGGAGAAATCGGTACTAAATCATCAATGTTGTATTCCCTCTCATATACAAGATTCTCATAATCTAAATATGTTTGATTTTTATCGAAATCCTCGTTGTAAACCTGCACGTATATTTTCTTTGTACCTTCATCCAGTCCATGAAAGTGAAAGTATCTTGAGTTGTTTTGTTTTGGATCAAAGTCTACAATATTGCCGTTTTTGTTTGGATCATGTACCGGATCGTCTAATCCGGTTTCGTAGTGGCCTCCTCCCATATGGCTTTTAGGAGTCCATATTTCAAAAGCAGCTTCCGTTATCTCTCTGCCGGACATAGCTGGTATGCCGTATAATACGGCTATACCGGTACCCGGGTCACCTATGGGTTTCCCTGATGAATCTACAGGAAACGCCCTTACATAGTAGGTTTTTTGGTCCTGTTTTATGGGGTTTTTAGCCTGAACCGACGGTTTTATCTTACTAAAGTCTATTGAAAACTCTTTAGCCGTGGGTAATACTTCTCCGGATAAAACAATCCCCGCCTCATTATTAAATCTGTCTTTTGTACCGATGAATTGGCTTTCTGATACCTGCCATATAATCTTTGAAACTGTATTTAGTCCTCTTATATTGCTCAGTTTATAGCTGAACCATCTAACAGAGTTTTCATTTTTATCGATAAAAGCTCCAAAATCTGAATTTATGTACACCGGTTCTCTTGTTCTTTCCTGAACAGGTGGGTGAATTATAACTTCCAGCGAATCCGAAGTAATGATATTGTTTGGTATGGTTGGCTTAACAGTGGTCAAGGCTGCCGACATGGGACCTTGTGATGCCGGCAATACAAGTGTTTTACTTGAAATTATGGGATTAACAGCAGCAAAAAGTATTCCGCTTTCATTATCGGTTATTGAATAAGAAGGCAGGTTTGAAGGCTTGCCTGCCTTGTTTGAAACAAACAGGTCTAATTTCTTGTCAAACTTAGGGAAGAATATATTGTTGGTTATCATTGTAAATTCAAACTTTTCCCTGTTGTTTTTGGATATGGCGGGAGGTTTTTCGAATCTGACGGTTCCTGCCTCTTCAATTGTTTGAGCTGTTGTTGTGCTGAATTTTTTGTAGGTTCTTAAAAGTAAAATAATCGCCTGTTCTCTAGGT
>JAAZCB010000600.1 GCA_012513545.1 Clostridiaceae bacterium | reverse complement strand
TTTAAAACTTGCCTTCACTTGAATTATGAATTATTAGGCGATCTTAACCTTAATACTGACAAAGAAACAGCAAGTAAATATTATATTAATTCAATTTGTGCACTTGCAATTCCTGATGCAACGACTAAACTATCACTTATTTATCTGAACCAAAAAGAATATGACAAATTACTGAATTATGTCAATATTGGTTTAATTGACACTCCTTATGAATATAAATTAATAATATTGAAAGCAATTGGCTTGCTTAACAGTCATTTACATCTAATAAATGAATATTATTCTCACCTGTCAAATTGGAAAAATACATTTAAAAGCTATCGCGGGGACAAAAAGATTAAGTTACTTCATTTAACATTCACAATTTTGAATATATTCAGATTTGGTAAAAAAGTTCATTTAAGGTTACTCCTTAGATTGCTTAAAACAATATGACCAACTCAATATTAGCCCAAATATATAGACATTGAGTTAAAGATATTACTAATGACCAAAACATTTCGATACTAATGGTTATGATATATAACATGTTAACTAGGATTTATTAATTATTATTTTAAATTTTCAAGTTCTACAATCACTGCTGGTGCGTTAATTTTTAGTTTATTGTTGTAACAGATAGAAAAACAAATACTTATAAGCGTTCTTTGATTTTGAGATTTGAATTGACTTGAGGTTCATTTTTGCACTATAAAGTGTAGATTATGAATTCAGGTAAATATGTATTTCGTCAGATGTTGGACTTTGTGAACCAATATGAATTCAATAAATGTGTAAAACGTTATTCTGGCAATTACCGGGTACGTGATTTTAAATGCTGGAACCAGTTTGTTCAACTGTTGTTCGGACAAATAACTTCCTTGGACTCACTTCGATCAATATGCACCTGTTTGCAAGCGCATAAAGATCAGCTGTACCATCTGGGGGTAAAACAAAGCGTTGATCACACAACCTTTTCGCGCGCAAACGAGAACCGTGACTGGCATATCTTTGCCGATTTTGGAGAATATCTCATTGGCTTGGTCCGTCCGCTTTATGCTGACAATCCGATTCCAGAAATAAAATTAGACAATGAGGTTTTCGCTTTGGATTCGACAACGATTTCATTGAGCATAAACCTTTTTACATGGGCAGAAGGAAAATACACAAGAGGAGCAGTCAAAGTACATACGCTGATTAATTTGCGTGGCAGCATTCCAGAATTTATCCTTGTTACCGATGGCAAGTATCATGATAGCAATGCGCTTGATGTGATTGTTCCACAACCATGTGCCATTTATTTGATGGATAAGGCTTATGTCGATTTTGAAGCATTGCACCGCATCCAAACGGAAGAAGCTTTCTTTGTTACAAGGGCCAAATCGTCTTTGAGGTACGAGGTTGTCGAGCAGAACTTCAATATCGACCAAATGACCGGCTTACGAAGCGATAAGACAATTATCCTTACTGTTACAAAGTCAAAAAGATTTTATCCGGATCAATTGAGACTGGTTGAATATTATGATGCAGAAAAAGACTTGCTTCTGGTCTTTTTGAGCAATAATTTTGAGGTATCCGCTCTTGAAATTGCCAGGTTATACAAAAATAGATGGCAAATCGAAGTGTTTTTCAAATGGATAAAACAAAATCTTGTCATCAAAAAACTATGGGGACATTCTCCTAATGCAGTGAAGATCCACGTTTGGACGGCTATTGGTGCTTACCTGATTGTCGCATACATAAAACACACATTAAAAAGCGATTACTCAATTTACGAGATTATGCAAATTTTAAGTGTATCAGCTTTCGATAAAACACCTATCAGAGATTTGCTTACCATCGCCCAAGTCAATCAAAATGCCAAAGAACTACAGTTCGATTTGTTTGATATTAAGTTTTAATTTTTAACGCACCAGCAGTGTTCTACAATTCTAATAATTTAAAACATATTTTATGTTCAATTTTGTTTATGTCGGTTCAAACTGTTTTCCATATGGATTAGCAACAACTCAACGTCAACTTCTCATATGTAAAGGAATTATAGAGGCAGGTAGTTCATGTGCTGTTCTATGCCGTTTTGGGACAAATAAACGTAGTACCAAAATTAATAAAATTTCAACGTTTGAAAATATCAAATATATTTATGCTGCACCTCTATACTATAGGCACAATAACTTTCTTATTAGAAATATTAATCGGTGTTTAGGGTTGTTTTTTGAACTTATATATATCATTAAATTAAAGAAACATAATCAAAGAAATATTCTTTTGAGTGTTAGAACATCTTTCCTTAATACAATATTTTACTTTATTATTTCGAGATTACTTGGTTACACATATCTGATTGATATTAATGAATTACATAGTTTTAAAAAGCAAGCTTCTTTAATAAAAAAATATAATCATTATTTATTTGATAATTATTCTAACTATTTATGTGATGGGATAATCTCAATTAGTTCAATGATAACTAATTTTTATTCTTCAAAAATAAAAAAGACACCAATAGTACAAATTCCAGTTATTACAGACATAGAAAGAATAATGAGTATCAAACCTATAAATTTAGGCTATGATTTTATTCTTTATTGTGCTTCGGCAGCCTACTATGAAACTGCGAGCTTTATTCTTCAAGCATATAGTAATGGTAATTATAATTTTAAAATGGTTTTCATTTTAAACGGTTCAAAAAATGAAATAGACAAGGTTATAAATGCTTCAATAAAATTAAACATTCAAAAAAACCTTACAATCCTTTCTAATCTTGACTATAATGAACTAATTGGTCATTACAAAGGAGCTAAAGCACTCGTTGTTCCATTGCCAGAGACTTTTGACCACATGGCTCGTTTTCCACATAAAATTGGAGAATATTGTGCATCAAAAAGACCAATTATTACTAATTCATATGGTGAAATTAAAACATATTTTAGTTCTTCAAATTCAATTATTGCAGATAATTACTCAATTAATGAATTTTCTAAATTATTCCAAATTGTTAATGACAACTCATATAATCCAGAAATTACCCAAAAGGCATTTGAATTAGCACAGCAAATGTTTAGTTACAAAAATGTATTCAATAAATTACAAATTTTAATAAAATGAAAAAAGTAATTAGAATTATTCATTTTCTTCAAAAACAGATGATGAATAAAGAAAAATACGCAAAAAAAATAGGTGTAAAAATTGGAATAAATTGCAGAATTGCTACTTATCGCTGGGGCTCTGAACCATATCTAATAAGTATTGGAAATCACGTACATATATCGAATAATGTTCAATTTATAACTCATGATGGTGGTGTATGGATTTTTAGAGATGAAATTCCGGATTTTGATGTGTTTGGGCAAATCCACATCGATGACAACACCTATATTGGAAACAATGCAGTAATCCTACCAGGTGTTTCAATTGGAAAAAATTGTGTTATTGGAGCTAATTCTGTAGTTACAAAATCAATTCATGATAATTCAGTAGTTGCAGGAGTTCCTGCGAGATTTATATGTTCAACTGATGAATATAAGAGAAAGTTGTTAAGAAAAAATACTTACACTAAAAATATAAACTCGAATCAAAAACGAAAGCATATTGAACAGTTAAGTAATGAATCTTTTATACAAAAAGAATATTTGAAATAAATTCAAAAATCAATCGAAGTTCTTTCACCATATTGCTATATTTTAAATTGTACATATTACATAGTAATATCTATTAGTAAATACTTAAGAATACCAATTGCTTTTCACTAACAACAGAGTTGACACCTAAAAATTGGCATAAAATATAAGAAAAAGAGTATTATTGTTCAAATTTTTATTAAAATAAGACATTGTATGCAATTCTCTTGTCATGCTTCCATCAAATAAATATTTGGATACAAAATTTAGCTCTTTATATTTGACAACTTGATATTGTATACCCAAAGCATTGAAAAATTGAAGATTAATTGAAGATTACAAAAAAATGACTAAATTAAAAAATCTATATTTTATTATAGTCACACTATATTCAGGAATGGCTCTATTTTTTTTCCGAAGTCAGGAAGGCATTATCGCCCTTTGGTTATTGGGGCTTTTCATTTTTTGGAAAGAAACACTTCATCCTGGCAAAAAGCTCTTACTCGCTTTAGGGGTATGGATGGGGTATTTTATTATTAACACTATTATAATTAAAAGCTTTCATCCTTTGTTTATGGGTATATACATAGCCAAAATAATGATAGCTTATTGGTTATTAACCCACTACCGGGAACAAATCTTCGAAAAAGTTGAAAACTTAATTTATATACTTACCGTCATTGCCCTGTTTTTTTATGCCATTCAGTTCCTTGCTCCTAAAGTACTATGGAATGCTTTACATGCTGTCGATTTATCCGGCAACCTTTTTCCACGTAAATTTTATGCAAGCATCGGACTGTTCACCTTCAATCAGGGGAATTTAAGCGAACTATTTCCACGTAATGCTGGTTTTTGCTGGGAACCTGGTCCCTTCTCTTGTTTCATTATGCTTGCCTTGTTTATTAACCTTGCACGTAATGGGATAAAATTAAACGATAAAAAAAAGCTACTTGTTTTTCTAATTGCTTTAATAACAACCCAATCAAGTACTGGCTTCATTGTACTATTAGCAATAATTATATGGTATGCATGGAACAGAGTAAAAAATAAGGCCTTCCGCATTTTTTCAGTGCCAATAGCTCTTACTCTTGTTATTTATCTTTTTACTAGTGTTCCCTGGTTACAAGAAAAAATAATTACTGAAACAGAACAAGATATAAATGAAGTCCTTGCACATGCTTCTCGATCAGGCAAAAGCTATGCTCCCGGTCGCTTTGCCAGTTTTCAATTGCGCTGGCAAGACTTTAAAAATTATCCAATTGCCGGTTTTGGTGGTAACGTTTCTCTGCAAACTGGCTATTTGGGAGAAGGCAATGTAGTCGCTGCAATAAACGGGGTTGGTACAATAATGGGGAAATACGGATCGATTGGCTTTCTTCTTTTTCTTTGGCTTATATTCAAAACAGGTAAATGGTTAGGGAGCTATTATCAATATTCTGCTCATATTATATTTCCTATATTGGTGTTGATTATTGGCTTTGGTTTTAGTATAATTGAATCACCCATATTTGTATCACTATGGATGGTTCCTGTTTTTTTATCACAAAAAGTAAAAACTATATTAACATGAAAATCCTCTTTTTCATCGAATCTCTCCGTTCAGGTGGTAAAGAACGCCGTCTTGTAGAATTGTTGATTTATCTTAAACAAAACACTAACTATGATTTGCGGCTAGTACTAACTGAAAACGAAATCCATTATAGTTATGTACACGACTTAGGTATTCCAATTGATATAATAAAAAGGAGGTTTATAAAAAAAGACCCTTTGTTGTTTTTTAAGTTTTATAGGATTATAAAAGAATTCAACCCCGATATCATCCATTCATGGGGTACTATGTCAACCTTTTATGCAATTCCTTCAAAACAAATACTAAAAAAACCTTTGTTGGCAAACCTAATAGCCAGTGCAAAAAAGGATTATAGAAAATATTCCTTGTCTGCATTTTTTAATTTATGTGATTATAAATATGCTGATCTTATTTTAGGTAATTCAATAGCCGGTTTTAAGGCTTATGGTTTGCAAAACAACCCTAAAATACATTTAATATACAATGGGGTGCGCCTT
>JAAZCB010000599.1 GCA_012513545.1 Clostridiaceae bacterium | reverse complement strand
GCTGACCACGTGCCGTGTATAGTTACTTTCCAAAATATCATTGCCGCAGGAATCAAGGTAATCATAGATACCATACAATAAACAATATAAATCGAAAGTTCAACCATCAGAAGCTTTATAGGACTTACAGGTGTAACCTGAAATCGTTTCAGAATTTTACGTTCTCTGTATTCGGATACTACAAGCGGTAATCCCATCAGACCTCCGGCACAGATTGAGATCGCACAAAGGGCACTTAAGGATTGTTCCATAAATGTATATTCGGCTCCCTCTGCAGCAAGCTTTGTGCCATTCAGAAGCCCAAGGATAACCAGAACAATAAGCGGCATGATGACGGCAAAAATAACCATATTCATGTTTCTGATGTTAAGCTTTAATTCATTCTTAAATAGAATTAAAAATGATCTCATTCTCCATCAACCTCCTCGCCGGACAGCATCAGATAAGCATCCTCAAATTTATCGCAGCCACTTGTTGCCTTTGCTTGTTCAACCGTTCCATAAAATACAACCTTACCGGTTTTTAGAATACATATCTCATCGCAGAGTGCCTCCACTTCATCCATGAAATGAGAAGTTAAGAAAATAGTCAGGCCTTTCTCTTTCAGATTGGATAAAATCTTCCATACGCCACGACGCGCTTTTGTGTCAAGCCCTGTCGTCAATTCATCAAGAAATACAAGCTCTGGATTGGAAATCAGGGCAAGTACAATGAACAGTCTTTGGCGTTCGCCGCCGGAAAGACTGTTTACAGCATTTTTAGTTTTGCTTCCGATACCGAACTGGGTGCAGAGTTCTCTCCAATCTGCAGGAGTTTTATAAAGGCAGGCAGTTTCTTCACATAATTCTGATACTTTAATTTCAGGTTGATAATCACACTCTTGAAACTGAACACCAACCTTTTGAAAAAGCTTGCGCCTGTCCTTTCGTGGATTGCAGCCAAGAACAGAAACCAGCCCTTTATCTGCCTGCTTTGTCCCTAAAATACATTCGATTGTGGTACTCTTACCTGCTCCGTTCGCTCCGAGCAAACCGTAAACCGTACCACGTTTTACGGATAGACTGATATTATCCACCGCAAGCAGGTTACCATATGATTTTGACAACTGCTCAACTTTGATTGCTTCTTGCATATCATTACCTCCTTGACCTTATCTAATAAAAGAATACCACCAATCAAAACATTGGTGGTAAAGTGGAGACTTATTAATTAAATAACGTTTTCATTTTATTTAACATTTCAATTATTATGCGTGCATTGCCTTCAGCCGCGGTTAAAGATACGATTAATCTGTCACAAACAGAAATAATATCTTCATTTGACTTATGAATGTTTAAAACTGCTCGTATATCGGTGCTGGGATTTTCGGATAACTGCTGCAGCATATGCAAAATTGCTTCAAGAGAATAGTTTGCACACCTTAGTGAACGGATAATTTTTAATCTTTTAATATCTTCATTTGTATAAACACGGTAGCCATTCTGTTTCCTCTTGATTTGTATTAATCCGTTCATTTCCCAATTTCGCAACGTGTCCATTGAAACATTCAGGTATTCTGATACTTCTTTTCGTTTCATGCAAAGCATATTCGTATCTTCACTTTCGTACAAAATACTATGAACTATTCTAATAGCTTCTTCTGCGTTACAACGCTCTTGTTGCAATCGTTCCAAATACTCCCCTGTAATCAAAATAGCTCTATCGAAATCACCTGTTGCAGAAGTTTTTACCATTTCAATGATTTTCTTTCTTAAACCATTTTGCAGTATTTCAATTTGAAATGCAGTACGAGCAAGTTTGATCTGCAGGATGTGCAAATCAGTAAAGACTCGATAACCATTTTCTTGTCTTTCTGGTTTTGAAATCATTCCCCATTCTTCATACAAGCGCACCGTATTGGGATGTATGCCAACGATTGCCGCAACTTCGGCAGTTCTATATATTTTCAAGTTATCCACCTCCTAACAATCCCACTATATAGCATAACACAGAATAAAAGTATGGTGTTATAATGGAGGGTTTATTTCAATCTAAAAAGTCTACAAGACAGTACACAAAGGAAGAGACAGCGAAGAAAGTAATCCATCAGGAGAAGGAAAGTTGTCTATTAGAGCCAGTGGTAGAGAAATATATGGAAACAATGAGAAATTGGCAGCATCAATAAATGTTATAAACCATACATTATATATAGTACTTCACAGGGCAGAATTTAGTATACTGGCTATGTCTTCAACATCGCCTTGTCTGGGGTTTGTAAAAGAACAGATATCCTTTAGTGAATTTTCGGCAATTGCTCCAATGTCTTCTTTTTGAAGCCCCATTTCTTTTAGCTCACTTGGGATTTCCAGGTTTTTGCGAAGAGTGTTTAATGCGCTGATTATTTTATCAACTGCACGAGATTTACTTTTGTATTCCACACCTAATGCATCGCATATTTTTCTTATTCTATCTTCCGGTATAGAGACTGCGTTAAATTCAAAAACATAGGGAAGCAAAACTGCATTATAATTACCATGACTTTGGCTATAAAAACCTCCGAGTTGATGGGCTATTGCATGAACATAGCCTAACCCCGCTGAGTTAAAGGCCATGCCTGCCATTGCACCTGCATACATCATTTGTTCTCTGGCTTCAAGGTCATTTCCATTTTCGTACGCTCTTTCAAGGTAATTAAAAGAAATATTTAAAGCATTAAGAGCTAATGAATCTGTTATTGGAGATGCTTCAGTTGCACAAAGAGCTTCTATGGAATGGGAAACCACGTCAATTCCAGAGCTTGCGGTAACTTCTTTTGGCATGCTCATCATAAATATTAGGTCATTTACAGAGATATATGGCGTAGTCATTGGAGAGGTAATCACCATTTTAACTTTTCTGCTTTCATCTGTTATTATTGAAGTCATAGTTAATTCTGCTCCTGAACTGGAAGTGGTGTTTATTGCAATTTGAGGCAAAGCTTGCTTAGGTACTTTGTTATACCCTTCATAGTCTATTATAGAGCCTCCATTTGCGGCTACTGTTGCGATTGCTTTTGCACAATCATGATTAGTTCCTCCCCCTACCGATATTATAAGTTCATAATCACGCTTTAATAAGTTTATTCCTTTGTTGAAATAAGACAAACCGTCTTCAACAAAAGACACAGTTGGATTAGGATGCTCTATTCCATCGAAAATATCATAGGATATAAAAAGGCTTTTTAGGATTTTTTCAATATTTTCTACATATCCAAGTTTTATAATATTCATATCAGATACAATTAGTACTTTGCTAAGCTTCCAGTTTAGAAGCTCATTAGGAAGGTCCTTGATTGCTCCTACTCCGATTAGATTTGTTTTTGGAATAATAAAATTGTGCGTGTTTTCCATTTTCATTTGCCTCCTGAAGGAAATTGTAAATTTCAGTTTACTTTATAGACCGATTAAGTTTTTATAGCTAACATATTTTTATTATTTAACTGAAATGCTTCTAATATTTGTACCAGTGTTTGGTATTTTTACAGCTACATTTATATTTACGGGTATATTGGGGAAAATTTCATCCCATTCCTTTTCAAATCTTTCTTTCCAGAGACCCGTATACTTTCTGTAAAATTCAAATCCAAAACCGAAGATATCTGATTGCAAATCCTTCTGTGCCTTTTTTAATGCAGCTTCAATATCTGATTTTATTGATTTTGATAACTCTTCTTCGAGTTCCTTTATCACTTTACTGTCTATAAACTCTGAATTGTTTTCTGTATAATACTTTCTTAATGCGCAGGAGATTTTTATGTTTATATCTACACTGGGCATAGCATTGACAAGTTTTATTTTTATTTTGCTTTTTGAACTGCTTATTCTAAAATAAGCTTCCTCCTTTTTGCCATCTTCCTTAGGTTGGGTAATTTTATAGGCTTTAATTTTTTTTCCTAAAACCCATCCTACACCCATACCTTCTTCATCATTTAGCCAACCTGCCAAACGTCCTCCTTTAAAGGCAGCTAAGCCCGAAACCATCAATTTACCTTCTTTTTGTTCGTTTACCCTTATATGGTCTATTGTTCCCCCTTTAGCCTCCACGTTCTCGACATTTGTATAAGCGCTTGGTCCGACAGCCTCAAGTCCACTTATGGATAACATTTCGAGGAATTGTTGCATAGTAACGGGAAAGGAGGAACCAGTTGTTGAAACTGTATCCAACAAATTCGCAAGAGTGTTACCTGCAATTTCCGAATGGGAAGAATCGATGGTACTCAGGATATCTTCAGCTTTTCCGGGTGTAAATACAATATAGGAGGAGCTACGGATTGCTGGAGTTCGGTCATGAAGGTCCATCATCGGCTCAAGAATATTTTGGGCTGCATCTTTGCCTATTACTAACACTTTAAAATACCCATAAAAAAAGTTTTTATCTACAATTTGCTGAAGTTCTGCTAAAGCTCCATACAGCGTAGAGTCGGAAGCTGAATGGACTAGTCCCTTTTTACCTGATTTTTGCTCGCTTCCACTGTTTCCGGAAGAACTTGCTGTGGGTATGAATTGCAAAGTCATAACAATATTATCTGTTTGTTTGTCATAATCTATTCCGATTGCGATAATCTGAGCGAGCTCTTCATATTCGATATAATCCCAGCAGCTAGTTAATGTAGAAAGCAATAAAGTACACACAGTTAAGGCCGCAATCAATTTAGTATAGCTTTTCTTAATCATTTAAGAACACATCCCTTTTTCTTTTTCATGATTTTTATGCCGATAGACGCGAGAATAAGTACAGATATTAAAAAGGGCAAAATAATAAAACGTCCTAGGAACACTGCAATAAAATATGAGCTGTTATAGGATTTCAATAAGATAGAGGGAATTGCAAGTACTAAAGCAGCTAATGCCAATTGAAGACGAGTCTTTCTTTCGCCAAATATTCTTTTAAAGGATATCCAACAGCAGTACATGGACATAATTGTTTTTCCAAGAGCAATAATCTGATATGTACCGATAACAAATATTTCAAGCCCTGTTATTGAAGAACCTAAAGTTATAAGTCTGGCAGAATTTACTCCGCCAAAAGCTATACGTTTTGCCAGTTCAGGGCTCAGCATAGCCATTATTATCAAGATTGCAAGGGAGAATACTACAGCTGATGAAAAAATGCCACTTATTACCCAGTTTCGGTGTTTGAACGGCTCGGGGATATTGCAGACAATCATCATAAGAATAAGTAGCAGCTCAGATGTTGTACCGGTAGTAAAGGCAATTCCATTAATTACTCCTAAAAGAGAAGTGTCGAAAATAGGAAATATATATTTAATATTAATCATCTTTGGGAAAGCAAAAGCAAAGGAGGAAAAATAATTCAACAAAGCAATAACCGTAAGAATTTCAACAAGACGACCTATAACGGTTATATCACTGTTTACAACAATAAATGCTATTATAATCATGATAGCTATTATTACAATAGGTGGTGTATTCTGCAGAACAAATACTTTTAACATTTCAGTGAACATTGTTAACTGAGTTGCTGCAACACATATATTTATTGCTATGAATATAAAACATAATATACAACTTGGGAATTTTCCAATGCTATCTCTGATAATATCAAAAATAGTACTCTCAGGGCTGAATTTGCCTAAATAAAGAGTCCACAGGACAAAAGGAATAAGCAGCAAAATACCTATAAAAGTAGCAACCCACGCTGATCTGTTTGCGTCATTGTCTATCCAGGTATGAGTGTAAACAATGTTACCTATTATACCCAAATAGGTGAAGAAGTAAATTTGTTCTCTTGTAAGCTTGACGTTTTGAGGCATAGAACATTTTCCTTTCTAGTTCTTTTTTGTGTTATTGCCTGTTTTAACAGTGTTATCATGGACTAATATGCTTGGGCGTATTTTTGTGTATGCTTGGGGTGCACGTATAAATGAATCTTTCACAGCTTCCTTATCAAAGGGTATAAGAGGATACATGTAGGGCATTCCAAAAGATCGCACTGATACCAGATGCCAAGTAACAAGAATCAACCCGTTAATTAATCCAAACATCCCGAAAGTACCCGCCATTAATATCATAAAATAGTTTATGAGTCTTGCAGGATAAACCATTGTTGTTGTGGAAATTGCATAGGATGAAATGGCGGATACGGCTATAACTATAATGACCGATGCACTTACATAACCTGCTGTAACAGCCGACTGACCGATAACTACTGCCGCTAGTGAACCTATAAAATAGCCTACTGAACCCGGTAATCGCAGAGAAGCTTCACGTATAATGCTTATAATCAAAGAAAGAGAAAGTACTTCGATAATTGTCGGCAAAGGAACTCCATCTCTGCCAGTTGCAATATTTATGGCAAGTGTCGATGGTACTATAGCTTGATTATAGGTCACAAAAGAAACGTATAATCCAGACAAAGATGTAGATAGAAAAAAGGCCAAAACCCTAACCAATCTCAAAAAAGATGATATAAAAAAGTTTTCCGAGTAATCGTCCATTGTTTTGAAATTATCTATAAAAAACATGGGAGCTATAAGTGCAAATGGACTGTTACTGCATAATATTGCAATATATCCTTTGGTAAGATTTCTTGCCACAAAATCAGGTCGTTGAGTTTGCCGGTATTTAGGAAATATGGACAAAGGTTTTTCGACAATGAGTTCAGCAAGTTCACCTATACCATCAATATTGTCAATATCAATACTCTGTATGCGTTTTCGTATTTCTTCCACAACTTTCAAGTTTGAAATACTGTCAAACCAAAGCAGCTTAACTCTAGTGTTAGATAGTCTACCAACTGTATATTCTTCAAAATGAAGGTCGGGAGTTGGTAATCTTCTGCTAATCATACTGCAGTTAGCCTCGAGATCCTCTGTAAAGGAATCCATAGAAGCTAAGACAGTAACCTCGTTGTTTGGAGCTTCAACAGCTCTGAAATCAGCCTTTTTGCAGCCTACTAATAAAGCTTCGTTCATATCCTGCAAAAAAATAATAGCATATCCCTCTAGTAAAGCAGTTACAACTTGCTTCATTTCAGTGCTTCTTTTTACGTCAGGAATATGAATAAGTTTTGATTGTATTAGCACAGACAGGTTGCTTGTATCAATTAGATAGTCGCCCGTGCATTCAATAATTGGTTTTACAATGTAACTACTAATCATATTCTTGTCCACATTATTTTGCATGTAAGATATGCCTACTTGTGCTTTACCTTCTAAAATTTCGTATTTTGTTTGAGTTAATCCAATGCTTTCACCAAATATACTGGTTAGAAATCCGAAATTATCGTCTATTGTAGTGAATATCTTCCTGTTCTGGGCTTCGGATGGACGCACGGGATTACAGTTTATATCATTAGATTCCGATTTTTTTGCCGCTTTTTTATTTGTAAGTTTGAAGGCTTGTTTTTCATATTTTTTCACTTTTAGACTCCTAGTTTTAAGCTTAATTGATATTTTTGATAGACTTAGTTTTTGTAAAGGATAAAATATTATTCCAAAATAAAAAAAGAGTATTATTTCCTAATTAAAAGCAGACTTCAATTTTTGTTTTAAGAAGCTCTGTAGACAATAAAAAACCACCTAAGCAGCATTGCTCACAGTGGTAAAATTACAGTGGTAAAATTATTGTGTCAAAGAACCGTCCCCTGTCACTTACACTTCAATAGTATCTGAATATACCAGTCGACCGGTTTTTCTGATTAGTCCCAGGATTTGGGATGTATAGTCAGTATGTAAGCGTCAAATACAACCCATCTACAACTATTGTTACTTCTGATATAAACTCTTATCATTAAGCCTGCATGATTGTGGCAATGATTGCGACCAAGGCATCAACGAATCAAGCACATTCAGATCATT
>JAAZCB010000598.1 GCA_012513545.1 Clostridiaceae bacterium | reverse complement strand
TCGGAGGTTGCTAATATTCTTGAAAACGCCACATCAAGAAGCCTTTTAATACTTGATGAAATAGGACGGGGTACAAGCACCTATGACGGTTTAAGTATTGCATGGGCTGTTATTGAATATATTGGAGACAGAAAAAAGCTTGGTGCAAGGACTTTGTTTGCAACGCATTATCACGAACTTACAGAGCTTGAGGGTAGTATTGAAGGCATAAAGAATTACTGTATCTGTGTTGAGCAAAAAGGAGAAGATATATTATTCTTAAGAAAAATAATAAGAGGAGGGGCTGACGAGAGCTATGGAGTTGAAGTTGCCAGGCTTGCGGGAGTTCCGGTTCCGGTTATTTTAAGGGCAAGGGAGATACTTGGAGAACTTGAGGACGCGGATATTAATAAGAGATCGGCACGTATAAAAAGAGGAATGAAGCCTATTGAAGGACAGATTGACGTATTTTCATTCAATACTGAACAAAGAAACAGCGATGAGGTGCTAAGTGAGATTAAGAACCTTGAAGTATCAACTTTGACACCGATTGACGCATTGAATATACTGTACAAACTGCAGAAGAAGGTCAGGGGCTAAATTTATTCTCAAATTACCTGTGTATGATGAAGATCCGAGAATACCGATGTTTTGACGGGTTTGGAAAATTTTATCTGAACAGGAATCTGAGAAGCACTATGATATAGTAAATATATAAGCATTGGAAGGACTTTATTATGGGGAGAATAGTTATTCTTGATGAAAACACATCAAACCAGATAGCTGCCGGAGAGGTTGTAGAACGGCCTGCATCTGTGGTTAAGGAGCTTGTGGAAAATTCTATTGATGCCGGCAGTACAAGTGTTTCTGTGGAAATCAATAATGGTGGTATATCACTTATTAAAGTGGTTGATAACGGCAGCGGAATTGAAGAGGATGATGTTGAAATAGCTTTTGAAAGGCATGCGACCAGTAAAATCAGAAGCTCATGTGATCTGGAGTCAATTTCAACTCTGGGATTCAGGGGTGAAGCTCTTGCAAGCATTGCTTCAGTAGCCTCTGTGGAACTCACAACCAGAGTAAAGGACAAGCCCTATGGAAGGTATCTGAAAATACAGGGTGGAGTTTTAAAGGAGTCAAATCAGACGGGTTGTCCGGTGGGGACTTCATTTTCTATAAGCAACCTCTTCTATAATACTCCTGCCAGATTTAAGTTCTTAAAAAAGGATAGTACTGAGGCAGGTTATATTTCCGATATTGTAGGCAGGATAGCGCTTGGAAATCCCCATATTTCCATAAGGCTTACCAGCAACAGAAGCACAGTGCTTCATACCCCCGGTAATAACGACCTTTTAAGTACCATATTCAGCCTGTACGGTAAAGAAGCTGCCAAAGAGTGCATTAAGGTTGAATACCGGGATGAAAAGGTTAAAATATCCGGATATGCCGGAAAGCCGGAAATAGCCAGATCCAACAGAAATCATCAGTCAATTTTTATAAACGGTCGTTACATCAGGAATAAAGTTATATCATCGGCAATTGATGAGGCTTATAAGACATACCTGTTAAAAAACAAGTTTGCCTTTATTGTTTTAAATATTGAGATAAATTCCATGCTTGTAGATGTGAATGTTCACCCGACAAAAATGGAAGTTCGGTTTTCTGGAGAACAGGACATATTCAGAGCTGTTTATCATGCTGTTAACAATGCGCTGTTAAGTAAATCACTTATTAGGAATGTTGAGTTTTTGGAAAAACAAAAGAATTACTTTACATTTGAGGATAATAAAAAACCTGCAATTGACTACAAACAGCAGAAAATTGACACTACAACTATTAATGAGCCTGAGACAAAGAATAGTGCTGATTTACCCCAAATTAATGAGAAACCTTCTGTGGACAAAAATACTGCTGAAAGTGTAAATAAAGCTAATGTAGAGAAAAATGAATTATCTGACAATTTTAATAGCACAGATAGGATTAATATAGAAAAAGCAAGTATAGATAAGAAATATACAGATACAAGTCGTGAGGATGTTAAGGACTTTAATATTGAGCGTAATAACCAAAAAGAAGACGAAAAGACTGTAATAAGGACTAATACGCATGAAAGCAGAAGTGTTAACGCTGGTACAGATGAATCGCTGTGGCAGGAAACGAAAATTCAAAATACGGAACATACGGAAGAAAGAGTTTTAAACGGCGAAAAAAATGAAGATACAAAGGATATTCTTCTTAATTCCAAAATTATCGGTCAGGCTTTTTTTACATATATATTACTTCAGAATGAGGATAATTTAATTGTAATTGACCAGCATGCAGCACACGAGAGAATAAAGTATGAAGAATTAAGAAGAAAGTACAGGGATAATGAGAGTATGGCCCAATACTTACTGACTCCTGCTGTTGTAGAATTAACCGATCAGGAAATAAGAGCTGTTGAAGAAGATAGGGAAATGTTGAATAGATTAGGGTTTATTTTTGAAAACTTTGGAAACAATTCGGTTATAGTTCGTTCAGTTCCGTTAGAAAGTGACGATGCAGGTGTAAGGAAGACCTTTTTGGAAATTGTAGATTATATAGTTTCAAATGATAGAAAAGGTAATAGAATAATTGAAGATGAGGTATTATATACAATAGCATGCAAGGCAGCTATTAAAGCCAACAAGAGGCTTGAGGAGATTGAAATAAAAGGCATTATTGAAAAACTGCTTAGTATTGAGAACCCTCATACCTGTCCTCACGGCAGGCCTGTTATAATAAAGATATCTAAATATCAGTTTGAAAAGATGTTTAAGAGAATCATTTAAGTCAAATTGGAGGTTAAATTGGATAATGTAATTGTTTTATTGGGTCCGACTGCTTCAGGGAAAACAAGAATCTCCATAGAGCTGGCAACCCAAATAAATGGAGAGATTATTTCTGCTGATTCCATGCAGGTTTATAAATATATGGATATAGGTACTGCAAAGCCTGACGCTGATGAGAGGCGGGGGATCAAGCATTATTTGGTTGATGAGGTAACGCCTGATGAAGAATTCAGTGTTGCCAGGTATAAAGAGATTGCTTCAGGTTATATAAGACAAATCATACGTAATGGTAAGATTCCTGTAGTTGCCGGCGGAACAGGTTTATATATCAGTTCTCTTATTGATAATATTGAATTTTCAGACACAATATGTGACTGGGAGCTTAGAAAAAGACTTCAAAAAGAGGCTGAAGAAAAGGGAAATGCTTATCTTCACAGTAAACTCATGCAGATAGACCCTTCTGCAGCAGAAAAGATACATATGAACAATGTTAAAAGAGTTATTAGAGCTATTGAAGTATACACCCACACCAATAAGCCTATTTCCCGCCATCAGGAGGAATCAAGGAAAAATCCGCCTGAATACAGCTTTATCGTTTTTGGGTTAACAATGGACAGAGACAAACTGTATGAAAGGATAAATAAAAGGGTAGATTTAATGCTTGAAAAAGGTTTGGTCGGAGAGGTTGAAAATCTGATTAAATTAGGGTATGATATAAGAACAGTGGCAATGCAGGCAATAGGATACAAGGAAATCCTTGCATACCTTGCAGGTGAAATATCCTATGATGAAGCAGTATATATAATCAAGCGTGATACAAGACACTACGCCAAACGGCAGATGACATGGTTCAAAAGAATGGAAAATGTAATCTGGATGAATGTTGATGATGTTGATGATGAACAGGAAATAATAAAAAATATGAAATATCATATTGCAACGTCTGGAATTTTCTTGTAGAATATAATTTATACGAAATATAATGTGATTATTATATATAAATTTGATAAGATAAGAAATAGTGTTATTCTTCCCCAAATGCAATATAATTAGATTTATTATAACTTAGTAATTGAACTGTTTGATATAAAAAGAGAGAAAAATAGAGGAGGATATATCCGTGAACAAAACTAACATTAATTTACAGGACGTGTTTTTAAATCAGGTAAGAAAAGAACATATAGCTGTCACTATTTATCTTACAAATGGATTTCAGTTAAAAGGAATGGTTAAAGGTTTTGACAACTTCACAGTTGTACTTGATAGCGAAGGAAGGCAACAGTTAATTTACAAGCATGCGATATCAACTATTAGCCCGATGAAGCTTGTAAATCTTATTTTCAATGATAATAAAGGGGAATAAGTCTTTCGAATAATTTAGCGTAAAAACGTTAAATATACCGGATTTAATAATTTCATTAATGTAAAGAAAGTACATACTAAAAGTTGCCTGATGATTGTTATGAAGGCAACTTTTAGTTTTTTTTAAGAACTATTTCCCGAAGGGGAATCCGGCAAAAAGCGAGGGACTCGATGTCCTGAAGTTTTTTTAAGGCAAGTTTGATTTATAGTCGTCTGAAAACCCCTATAACTTTGCCTAGAATTGAGAGATCATCCTTTACAATAATTGGATCAAGGTATTTGTTTTCCGGTTGAAGCCTTATATGGTCCTTTTCCTTATAAAATGTCTTGACAGTAGCTTCGTCTCCTAAAAGGGCTACGACTATATCCCCATTATTGGCAGTAGATTGCTGCTTTATTAGAATATAATCCTTATCAAAAATACCTGCTTCAATCATACTTTCTCCCTGTACCCTTAACATAAATGCAGAGGAATTCTGAACAAAATCCATGGGCAAAGGAAAGGTATCTTCAATGTTTTCAACTGCAAGAATAGGTTGACCGGCAGTAACCTTTCCAACTATGGGTACATTGACAAGCTCTTTTGAGGAGTAGGCTTCCTTTGGTTCGTTGTCGTGGTTGGGCTTTTTGCCTGACATAACTTTAAGAGCTCTGGGCTTGGTAGGGTCCTTTGCAATTAATCCTTCATTTTTAAGCTTTTCAAGATAACCATGTACGGTCGATGTGGACTTGAAGCCGACAGCGCTGCATATTTCACGTACTGAAGGAGGATAACCTTTGCTTTGTATCTGCTCGTTCAAAAAATCAAGAATTTTCTGTTGGTTGTCATTTATCTTCTTCTTCAAATTTACCACCTCTTTATATTTGTTACTTCATATTAATTACTGATGAACTGGACAGCTGGATTATGCGCTTATAATAATGATTCCAAAAAGGATAGTTAATAAATAACTCTCTTAAAGGTATTATAACATATATTTTTAAAATATCAAACTTATGTTCGAATTTTTCTTGAATTAATATTGACATGAGAACAAGTGTTCTGATATAATGTGCATAAAGAACATAAGTTCGCAAGAGGTGATATATATGAAAAGGCGTTATGTGTTAAAGAATAGGAATAGATTTATTGTTTCACTGGCTATCGTGTTTCTGGCTATTTTTGTTTCAATTTCTACGAACAACGCATACGGATATAAAGAACATACATATCAAACAATCACAGTTATGAATGGAGATACACTTTGGAGCATCGCCCGGAAGTTTAATAAAAAGGGCGACATCAGGCATTACATATATAATTTGCAAAAGCTTAACAACCTTAAAGACAGCTCGATTATTGAAGGCAGCCAGCTGAAAGTAATAGTTGAGTGACAACGGATTTATTTAGCTATATGACATAATTATTCATTTATAAATTACCCAAAGAAAATTAAACCTCCCAGGTTTTTGATTTTCTTTTTTTTTGTTATAATAAAATCGGAATATAAAAATTATGATTTATAACAGGTGTTAAAGATGTTAATACTTTAATTACTTTAAACACGAAAGTGGTTTTACATTTAAATATATAGTTTGTATAAGAAAACTGGAGGAGACATAAAGTGAAGAAAAACCTTTTAAGGCAATTTCCGCAACAAATAAGGGATAGAATTATTGATCAGACAATTGAAAGCTATGAATTACGGGATATGATATTAAAGCTTATAGATAAAAGACCTAAATTCATTATAAGGAAGTATATGGAAAATGGAGAGCTTGATGATTTTCTTGAACAGAAGGATCTTGAATTAATAAAGCATAAGCTTGATTCGGTACTTTCATATGAATGGCTTTATTACAGATATAAGGATTTTATAAGGGAGAATATGGATAAGTTTATTCATGATGTTGCCGAAGTTTTTGCCTATACAATAATGTTTCAAAATAAATATGAATATGATGAGACAGATGGAAAGGTAAAGGATAGGGGAAGTTACAATATTGATGAGTACGAGAGTCTCAATGATTTTTTAAGTGACTATGAGCTGTTAATGGGAAGAGAAGGAGAATACCAGGATATTGATCTTGATAACGCTTCCACTTACCTTGACAGTGTCGCAATTAACTATCTTCATGAAACGCTCAAAAAGTTGCTTAAAAAAGTATATAGCGAGCGCAGGGGAGATTTTATCAGATTTTTTAAAATTGATGACAAAGTTGATTTGAGTGATATGGAATTTGATGAACTGGAGTATGAAGTTTTCGAGGTTTTTGATACCGAACTGCCCATACCCGATTTAAGAAACCCTGTTGGTTCAGCTGAGGATTTGATAGCGGAAGTTGGAAAGGTTGATGCAAAATTGTTATTTAAGCTGGGGAAAGAAGCTGCCTTAAAAAAAGAAGAAGGTATTAGCCGATAAAGTTTCAAAAAATGACAGAGCAAATTTGTCCGGGAGATAGTATAGTGGAATTATTTGTTTGCATTGTTTGAGTATCTGCTATATGATTTATATATAAAAATTTATTTTTTCTGGGGGGTTTATAATGTTGAAGGTAGGTATTGATGGTGGAAATAATACTGTTATAGTTGCAGTGGAAAATATGGAGCCAATAGTAATTCCTACAATATTGGTTCCATACAGAGATTACAGTCAGGGGCTTGAAATGCCTGATGAATATCAGAAACCCTTAAAAGACAGTATGGATGCTGAAATTGTTTTATATCACAAGGACAGTAAGCTTCGAAAAGAGATGGGCAGATTTTACGTAGGTGAATATGCAAAGGAAATGGAAAGGATAAATGTAAAAGAAAGAGACATTGGTAAAACAAAAAAAGGTGATTTGGGATTAATGACCTGTATGATTGTATCAATGGCTCTTGCAGTTTCGGAAAAGATGGCTACAAAGGATGGGAAAATTTATCAGAAAATAAAAATGGTTACAGGCCTTCCCTGCCTGCAGT
>JAAZCB010000597.1 GCA_012513545.1 Clostridiaceae bacterium | reverse complement strand
GTCCCGCAGGTCAAGATACTAATATTTGGGAGTCTGAGATGGTTGACCGGCTTAAAAAAGACCCTTCTCAGTTCAAGAAGCGTCCAATTAGGGATTATCTAAAGTATTAATACGAACGATCTATTATGAGTAGTTTCGTTAATGCAGTCTATTTGTATGATGACAGTTAGGTATAAAAGTTATTCAAATATGGCAGCTCTATGTAACGTTAATCTGTCACCAACAGAATAAGGCGAGTGTCTTATTAATAATTTCAAAAGTATGAATGGTATGGTAATGAAAAATATATATTATCTGTCTGACGCACCAGTAATAAAACAGAAAAACACTTCTTTTTAAAGTCATTGCATCCATTCAAGGATGTACCCGAATTATTAATTAAAGAGTTTAAGGCTAGAGTAACCAATGGATAGAACGAAAATAATTAACACTATTGGCATTCAATATCATACCCCAAATATCGAAGGCGGTGAATATAGCTATGTCAAACAAGCAGGCTCAAAAGAGAATCTAGTAAAATTACTAGGATATAAGCCCAAACACTTCAAACTAGATATTCGTTTTGAATGTGAAGATATTGTAATTTTAGTGGAAACTAAAAGCAAATTTGTTGAAGCTGATGAGAAACAATTAACTGATTATCTTAATGAGGAATATGCATTAAATCATAGTAAGAAGGTTGTTGCTATGCTTGCAAATACTACAAACGGTAAAGTTAAAGTATGGAAATCAAAAATTAACAAGGAACATCTACTTTTAGATGAAAATATAATAGACACAATGGATTATTACAAAAGCTTATTTAAGGTAAGTAAGCAAAATGACCGAGAAAAAGTTTTAAGAAATACTTATGCTCTTAATGAAATGCTACATAAAAAAGATATTGATGAGAAGCTACGTAGCCAATTTGTAGGGACTACCCTTCTTTATATTAAAGAGCGTGTAGCTCACTATGGTGCAACAAGTATTAATAAAGATTTAATACTAAGGTTAGAGCAACATTGGAGTGATTTAAAGGAAACGCAAATTCGTACTGGTATTCGAGATACCTTAAACAGCCTTTTAGATGAATCAGAAAATAAAAAGAAGAAAATTGATTTACTACAAAGAAGCGTATTGGATAATCAAAAAATACAAAAGCTTACTCACAAAGACTGGTTAGAAATTCTAAAGACTATTACAACTGATATTTATGCTTATATTGATACTGATAGTTCAGAGGGTCAAGATATTCTGAACTTATTTTTTATTGCATTTAACAAATATACTGGAAAAGCTGATAAAAACCAAGCCTTTACGCCTGATCATATTACTGATTTCATGTGCCGATTAACTGATATTGACAGAAATAAGCGAGTTTTTGATGGAGCTTGTGGTAGTGGTTCGTTCTTAGTGCAAGCAATGGCAAAAGAGCTAGCGGATTGTAGAAAAAGCACACAAAAGGAAGAAGATAAAAAAAATAAAATTAAGGAAATTAAAGAAAAAAATATTTGGGGAGTTGAGTTTGAAGAAAGAGCTTATGGTCTTGCTACAACAAATATGCTAATTCATGGCGATGGTAATAGTAATATTAAATTTGGGAATTTATTTAAAAATAAGGATTTCCTTCGTGAAGCTAATCCTGATGTCATTCTAATGAATCCGCCATATAATGCTAAACCCATAAGTATTCCAGATAGTTATAAAGAGACATGGAAGAATAAAGATTGTAAAGAAGACCCAACTAAAGGGTTTGTATTCGTTCAGTTTCTTTCTGATTATGTGCAAAGTATGCATAAAGATAACGATGAAATCTCTATAACTCCCACAAAAAATGTGACACTTGCAGTTTTACTTCCTGTCTCTGCTGCAATTGGAACAAGTAATTTACTTACTGATATTAAAACATCAATATTGGAACATAATACATTAGAAGCTGTGTTTACCCTACCCAATGAAATTTTCTACCCTGGTGCATCAGTTAATGCTTGCTGCATGCTATTTACGTTAGGAAAGCCTCATAAAAATGCAGATGGTACAGTTAATCAAACCTATTTTGGATACTGTAAAGATGACGGTCACAAAAAGAAAAAAAATCTTGGTCGTATTGAACAATTTGATAAAAATAACAATAGTTTATGGGCAAGTATTGAGGAAGAATGGTTGCATTTATATCGTAACAAAATAGTAGTGGATGGGAAATCTGCAATGGCTACGGTAGGTGGTGATGATGAATGGTTATGTGAAGCTTATATGAAAACAGACTATACTAAATTGTCAGAAAATGATTTCCAAAAAACTGTAAACAACTATTTAGCCTATATGATCAAAGAAGGAAAATATGAAGCTTAATATATCAAATTGGAAACCATTCAAAATTGCAAATATTCTAACGATTATTAATGGGAGGGGTATTACTACTGATGAAATAGAGGAGAATAAAGGGGATTTTATCGCTGTTCAAAGTGGCGAACAAAATAATGGTCTTATAGGAAGAATTGATTTTACTTATTGTAGAAGAATGGATTACGTCTTTTCAGAAAGCCCATGTTTAACAGTTGCGCGTACAGGATCAGCAGGTTTCGTTTCATTTCAAGAGAAAGGTTGTGTTGTTGGAGATTCCGCCAAAATACTGTTACTCAACGAAGCTATTGCCACTAATGAACGTTATCTTTTTATTCAAACCTTATTAAATTCCAACCGATTTAAGTATTCTTATGGTCGCAAAGTCACTGAAAAAAAATACATGAATGATATCATTGACTTACCTGTTCTTCATAAATCTGATAGTGAGCTATTTATTGATGAAAAACATGAATATAGTGAGCAAGGATACGTTCCAGATTGGAATTTTATGGATGATTATATAAAGTCTCTAAATTACCAACCACCTATTTCAAAAAATAAGCGAGAATCAACATATAAATTAAATACAAATTATTGGAAGTTCTTCTTATTAAAAGATATATGTAAAATCTCAATGGGTAATGGGATGGATCTCTCAGCCATGACAATGGAAAATCCTCAAATTAATTTTGTAGGACGTTCTGCTGATAATAACGGTGTCGCTAATAAAGTTGATGTCGTTTTTGATAAAAAAAGAAATCCTATTGAACCACATGGAGCTGGGTGTATTACAGTTGCTCTTGGTGGTAGTTTAGGAGCAGCATTCTTACATTCTGAGAGTTTTTATACATCTCAAAATGTAGCCGTTCTTGAGTTCGAGAGCTTTGTATCTGACTATGCAAAAATTTTTATTACTACCTGTATTATGAATGAAAGCAAATTCAAATACTTCCCGTTCGGGCGAGAGCTAAATACGCATATTAACAAAAAGTTTGGCTTTACACTTCCAATCAAGCTTGAAGCGGATAATAGACCATCTATAGATGATCAGTGCTCTTACAGTAGTGAAGGTTATATACCCGACTGGTTATGGATGGACAATTATATAAAATCATTACCACTTGGTGATTGTCTATAGGAACTACTACTATAATTGGATTTTGATTCTCAAATAGCCGGATTAAGGTATACGCGATACAATTTATATCCTAAAAAACTTCAAAAAAAGCAAAGCCGTTTGCGTATATCACTGATATATGCAAACGGCTTTGCTTTTTTTGTGCCTCTGACTAATAGCGGATTTAAGCGAATAACTTAAGTTTTCTCAGATGATGATTTAGTTCAAGTGCTGTTAAAAAGATAACAATTAGAGGTGCTGCACTAACTGCGGGTTTACTTTTCTGCCAAGTTCTTATTAGTTCTGTTAGTGAATCTATATAGGGTTTGTACACTAGATTTTTATCTATATCGTGTATCATCTTTAAACCATCTTCAATTGAATCTCTTTTTTGCCCTAAATATGCAATAAAATTAGCATCTACTAAACTTTCGTTGTGAGCCTTGTATATTTCCTGCTCCAGAGATTTTATTTCTTCCATAAGAATACCTGCATCGTTGGCAATCACCTCTCTTTGCTTTTGAGCAGTCCATTTATTATAGATATATATAACTACCAGTATATTAGTTATTGATGCTGCAATTCCTACAGCACTAAGAGCGTTACTTAAATCCCAACACATTGCTACCCCTTTGAAACTTATAACAAGCCTCTTTAATTTAGTTTTTCTTCATCGCCGCTAATATTCTTAGTATTTTTTTCTTCATATGATAGCAAACTTTAAAACATACCATTCTTATAAAGATTATTATAGGTGTCGTGTCTAGGTCTTTTAGCCCTCTGCAAGAGCGCGTTTTCGAGAACTGTGATACTCTTTCCCTATCGGCTCATTTATCCCAGTTCTCAAAACACGTTGGGGACACCCCAAACCCCAAAAAAACACGCTCGAAATAGGCAGTCGTTATGGCAATATTCATGGCAAGCACTAAGTCAATATCCAGAGCAAAAGGGCAAAATGCGATTGCTGCTGCCGCTTATCGTGCCGGTGATAAATTGCTTGATGAAGACAAAGAAAAGGGTAAAACGCATGATTATGAAAAACGCAGTGGCGTATTAAGTGCTGATATTATTTTGCCGTCTGACTTGTCTGATAGTGAGATTGGTAGAGCTGAATTATGGAACATGGCAGAGCGCCACGAGACCCGAAAAAATAGTCGCGTGGCGCGTGAATGGTTGGTTGCCTTACCGCATGAATTGAGCGAACCAGACCGCAAAGCATTGGCGCATGATTTTGCCAGAACGCTAGCGAATCGTTATCAAGTAATTGCAGATTGTGCGATCCATGTGCCAACCGATAAAGAAATCGAGCGCGGTGCAAGCCCTCTTAACTTCCACGCACATATATTACTGACCACGCGCACCGCTAGTATTGACGATGACGGAAAAATCTATCTAACCAAAGACAAAGCCGACAGCGAAATATCAGATGATGACCGCAGAAAAAAGGGCTTACCGCGCATGAGCGTAGAAGTTAAAGCCGTGCGTGAGCTATGGGAGCAGAGCGCTAACAAAAAACTAGAAGAATATGGTCATAATCTGATTGATAGCCGCAGCTATCGATCACAAGGTATTGAGCTTGTACCCCAAATCAAGATGGGTAAAGACGCAACACACATGGAGCGTAAAGGTAAATCCACTGTTAAAGGGGATTTTAACCGCGATATTATCAAATCCAACGAACTCGTTTGGGACAAACAGCTTGCCACCAATCAGCGGATGAATAAACAAGCCGACCAAATTATCTTTGAGCGGCGTAAGCAGAAAGAGCGCGACTATATCCCTGAACCCACCGCTAAAATTACTAAGATTGAACCCAAACCTATTCCCGTCCAGTCGGCAGCCGTGATGCAAGCCTTGGCATTGGCTAAAACCGTGAAGCAAAAGCACCTCGATCAAGCGAAAGACAAAGCGCTAGTACTGGCAGCAGAACTCCGCAGCAAGCAAGAGCAGGAACAACAAGCGAAACTGGCTCAACAGCAACTAGCAGCCGTTCAAATAGAGCGAGAGACTGCCCAGTTTAATGCCAACAAAGAACAACGGTATGCTCAAGCACTCAGTAGCACCGAGAAGCATCATATCAAGGGGATTGACACTAATACTCAGCAGGGACATTTAATTTTGTCGATATCTGTAGCTAATGAGGCGCTAAATAGCCTAAACGATTATAT
>JAAZCB010000596.1 GCA_012513545.1 Clostridiaceae bacterium | reverse complement strand
ATTTCTTCGATAGTTCCTTTCGCAAAAAATCACTTCTGTTTATGTGCACTCCGGGAACATTCATTGCAGCTTTTAAAATCATGTAGAAATAATCATTACCTTGAACCTGAACATCATTTACCATAAAACTACCTCTTCATATTATTTTTAATAAATAACTCATAATGTTTACATTATTAAATGCATTCTCTCTTATGCGCTGATATCCTTTATGTTAATAATCTTTATCCCTGAGGCAGTATCTCTATAATTCCGCTTGTGACAACAACACTGCTGCCTGACCAGCCTGCCTGCCTGTGCCCTGTAGGGTATGCCCTATAGGGTATGCCCCGAAGGGGTATCGCCTTGTCACACTTAAAAAAGCGGGAAGATACTATCTTCCCCTACGTCGCATGAGCGTAATGCTTTTCTAAGCAGCCGGGTCGACAGGGTCGTCGACCCCTACAACGCACAAGCGAATGGTTCTCCTCACTCCTCACTCCTCACGCCTCACCAAAAAGATGATACCCCTCCGGGGCACAGGCAATTAAGGAACGTCCCCAACTGTCACCCGATTGAAAAGAAATTGTGAAGTTCCTGCAGGATTATGGCAAATTTTAGTGGAAATAATATAAATTTGCTGAATTTATTTTGCGAATTACTGTTTTTATTATGAGGTTTGGTTCTTAAAAACCATAAAGATTGATCAATATTAAGCCGAAATAAGGGGGATAAATACATGGCAAAGAAAGTATGGTCTTCTGTTTTACTCATCGTTTTGGTTGTGGCAGTAGTTTTATTCGAATTAGGTATACCCCAAAAATTGATACATAACGCTACAAAGCCTGATATTACATCGGATCAGATCTCTGGTAAACTGACCGAAATCTCTGAGTATGCTACTTTGGAATACTACTATACCAATATAGGTAAGTTTGAAGAGCAAGGTGATTTTTATGGGAGAAAGATACCTTTAAGTACCAAAAGTTTTATCATAACCTATGATGGGGTTATGAAAATGGGTATTCTTGGTGAAGACATTAATGTAGCTGTAAAGGAAAATCAAATTATTGTACACATGCCTCCAGCGGAGATCCTTTCCCACGAAATCAAAAATGACACCATGGAAGTTTTTGACCAGACCCGAAATATTTTTAATCCAATTAAAATTGAAGATTACAACGCCTTTTATTCAGATAATAAAAAAGAAATGGAAGATAAAGTTATCAAAAATGGTTTGTTGAAAGAAGCCGAAGAAAGGGCAGAACAGCAGCTTACTCTGTTCATCAGCAACATTGCCGGAGACTACGAAATAATATTTGAGAGCTAGTTCTTAAATCAGGCGGATCAATGCGTCTGGAAAATAACCTACAGCAATGACCGGCCCCACAGTGCCTTGAATAATATGCCCCCGGCTGAATTCTGTGCAGCTTTTGACAAAACTATGAAATAGTATTGTACAACATTTTTAGTGAAGGTGATAAATTGATACCCGGATATATAAATATAGCAGGAATTACAAAGGAAAACAGACATGATATGATTGATTACATCGTTTCTTGCGTAAATACATGTTCAGGTTGGATCATCAATCATACTATGTTCTCTAATTTAGCTATAGGTATTAATTTTCAAATAGAAGCTAAAGACGTAAACGAATTATTAAAATTACTTAATAGTAATGGACTTAAACTAACGAAAGAAAGTATTGAAATATTAAAAAACTTTCCAGAAAATATTGAAGAGGAATATAAGCACAAAGAAATATCAGCAGCAATAAATATTACATTTGTCCATAATGATCCGGATTTAAAAATTATAATTCCGGCAGTTCCGGGGTAAATGCATAACATTCGGGTCTATCCTGAACTTTGTACAAATACAAATCAATTGCCCGCTTCCCGTAGGGGTGGACGACCCTGTCCACCCGGTTTCATATATGATGGCGGCGTACGGGCTGATATTATCTGCCCGCTTCCCCTATTCACTTCTCCAAATAAAAATGCATCATTTTCACATGCTCCAAAAACACCTGGCTGGCGTCTTCACGATCCTTCCACCAATTCCCTGCATCGAACTCCACATACCTGCTGGGGCAGGAAATGACCCTAACTTCCCTGCCCAAATCCGCCGCTGCCCACTGGAAAATCTTTTTCGCCCGGGCAGAATGCGTCGGCGACGTAGCAATGATCAGCGAATCCACCTCAGAATGGGCCTGCAAATATTTTTTCACCGCCAGCGCTTCATCCCGGGTGCTCCTGGCATCCCCCGGCAGAATAAGGATATCCTCTTCAGGCACTCCTGACTGCATAGTGCGAATTAGCTTTCCATAGACCCATAAGTGTACAATATCAGAACCACTGTGGTCTTTAAATAGAACCATTATGGTCATAGTGAGAACCACACCTGTATAGTTGAGGTATGCACTGTATTTCAGTGTAAATTTTAATACAGGAGGTTGGTATTATGACCAACTATCGTGACATCCTTAGGCTAAGTAGCCAGGGTGTCAGCAAAAGAGGTATAGCTTCTAGTTGTCATTGTTCACGGAATACCATTACTGCCGTCTTGGAACGAGCAGAACAATACGGTATTTCCTGGCCGTTACCTGAAGACCGGACAGATGCCGAGCTGCACGAATTTCTGTTTCCCGAAAAATGTGTTTCCTCCAACCGGAAAATGCCGGATTGTGAGCATATTCATAAGGAAATGGCTAAGAGTGGTGTGACACTCAGTCTTCTATGGAATGAATATTGTGAAGAGTGCCGTTTAAGCGGAGAGATCCCTTTCATGTACAGTCAATTCTGTAGATATTATCGGCGCTACGCTAGTACAACAAAAGCTACCATGCGCATCAAGCGCAAACCCGGTGAGATTATGGAAGTAGACTGGGCAGGAAAAACCGCATCCATCACAGATAACATCACTGGCGAGAGCATTCCTGCTTATGTATTTGTTGCCACACTTCCATGCAGCCAGTTTACATACGTGGAAGCATTTTTATCCATGAACATGGAGAGCTGGATTACCGCCCATATCCATGCTTTTCAGTACTTTGGCGGCGTTACTCGAATCCTGGTTATTGATAATCTTAAGACTGGAGTTGACCGTGTTTTATGGAGTGCACCTACGATTAATCGAACCTACAATGAGATGGCAGAACACTATGGTACTGCTGTCATCCCAACCAGGGTGAAACACCCTAAGGACAAAAGCAACGTAGAAGGAACAGTTGGTATTATCACCACTTGGATCATTGCTTCCTTAAGGAACCAGCAGTTTTTCTCGTTACGAGAATTAAATAATGCCATCTTAATCAAACTGGAAGAGTTTAACCAAAAACCTTTCCAAAAGAAACCAGGAAGCAGGCAAAGAGCTTTTCTTGAAGAAGAGAAAGCATTACTATTACCTCTGCCCGCTTCTGCATACGAGTTAGCTACTTGGCAGAAAGCTACTGTACAATATGATTATCTCATACATGTAGATAAAAATAAGTATTCCGTTCCCTACGAATATATTAAATGTTACAGCCAATCTAAAATGTCCGGCGGTAGACGGTGTTAAATGTCCAAAAATTGACGAAAGAGCAGGCCAAGTAACACCGTCTTGAATATACTCAGTTCAATTCGCCCTGAATT
>JAAZCB010000595.1 GCA_012513545.1 Clostridiaceae bacterium | reverse complement strand
TCAGAGCGGAAAACCTTCTTTTAATTAAACGCATTCTACTTCCTCCTGCTTACTTAGTTTCTTTGTGCATGGTGTGTTTACGGCAGAATTTACAGAACTTATTCATTTCAAGTCTGTCAGGATCATTCTTTTTGTTCTTCATTGAATTATAGTTTCTCTGTTTGCATTCTCCACATGCCATGGTTATTCTCACTCTCATTTTTCACACCTCCAAGGACTGTTTCTGTATTATAATATATAAAAAAGTATTTTGACATAAAAAAAAGACGTACAAAGTTAAGCAATCAATACTTTAACACAAATTCTATCCATCGTCAAGGTTTTTAATACATTTTATTTTGATTACTTTGATTTTTTTGACTTATAATTTATATTGATGGCGTAAAATTTTTAAATAGGACTTAAGTTTCCTTCCATAATATAAGAAACACTATATTGGTGCAGCTGACTATAAGAAACAGGAAATAATTCTGATTCACATACCCAATAATTTTCCTTGTTAACAAAAAATATTCCCTTTTACACTGTGAGCAGGGGTTATAAAATCAAATTGTATCCTGTAAAGAAACCTCTTTAAAAGGATTATTACCGGATACAATATTTTTCAAGGAGGGATACTTTCATTTCCTGGATAAAAGTTATTAAACAGTAATAGCTTTTATGGCTACTATTAATTTTATTTTATTTCAGTATTCATTTTTATTGTAAAAGGGAGGTACCAATCAGTGAGTAAAAAGCTATTAATATTTATTTCCATTTTCTTGATTACCATTTTTGAAAGCACAACATGTTTAGCTGATAATCCGATAGTACAGACTATTTATACTGCCGATCCTGCTCCTATGGTGCATGACGGAACCTGTTACGTGTACACCACCCATGACGAGGACACAATAGTAAATAACTTCTACACTATGAATGAATGGAGATGCTATTCCTCACAAGACATGGTAAACTGGACAGATCACGGCTCCCCATTATCCTATAATACATTTAGTTGGGGACAGGGCGATGCCTGGGCAGGTCAGGTAATTTATGCAAACGAAAAGTTCTATTTCTATGTTCCATTAACCAGAAAGAATTCCGGTGGTGCGAGAGTAATAGGTGTAGCAGTATCTGACAGTCCGACAGGACCGTTCACTGACGCCATTGGAAAGCCTTTAATAACAAATAATGGAGCTGAGGATATCGACCCGAGCGTATTCATCGATGACGATGGACAGGCATATCTGTATTGGGGAAACGGAAATCTCTATTATGTAAAGTTGAATAAGGATATGGTTTCCTACTCAGGCGGTATAGTCAAAATATCTCCTAAGCCAACCAACTTTACAGAGGGCCCCTGGTTCTACAAACGTAACAATATATATTATATGGTTTATGCCGGAATGGGTTCCGGTAACGAAGATATCCGCTATGCTACCAGCAGCAGTCCCACTGGTCCCTGGAATTTCAAGGCTGTACTTATGCCTTCACAGAACAGCTTTACAAACCATCCTGGAGTAATTGACTATAAGGGCAATTCCTACTTCTTTTATCATACAGGTAATTTGCCAGGGGGCGGGAGTTACCACCGTTCAGTTGGTGTTGAGCAGTTCGAATACAATAGCGACGGTACTATCCCGAGTATTCCAATTACCAAAAACGGTC
>JAAZCB010000594.1 GCA_012513545.1 Clostridiaceae bacterium | reverse complement strand
TGTTCAATCATGCTAATAACTTCATTATAATTCTGCAAAATTTGATTTTCCCTAGAGCTCATACCCAATCGCCCCCAATCGCTTCTTAATCTCATCCTCCAAATCATGCGACTTAGCAAATAGCTCAGCAAGCTCACCAGCCAACCTTGTCATTTTCTCGTCAAAAGGCTCCCCATCCTCTTCGACTTCTTCAATCCCTACATATCTACCTGGCGTCAGGATATATTCATGCTCCCTAATTTCCTCAATACTTGCCGATTTGCAGAACCCTTGTACATCCTGATATTCACTTTTGCTATCTCTCCAATTATGATAAGCATCACAAATCTGTTGAATTTCGTCATCAGATAATTCTCTATGCTTACGAGTAACCATCGTTCCCATCTTTCTTGCATCAATAAACAGTATTTTATCCTTGCGATTATCCCGTTTCTTCGAGATAAACCATAAACATACCGGAATTGTAACATTATAAAATTAATTTGAAGGCATAGTCACAATACAGTCCACCAACCCGACCTCAATTATATTTTTCCTGATATCAATTTCAGCCTTTGTTGATGTGCTCATAGAGCCGTTTGCTAGTACAAATCCTGCTACACCTTTTGGAGAAAGCTTACTAATAATATGCTCAATCCAAGCATAATTTGCATTATTTGCTGGTGGAATTCCGTATTTCCTGTCCCTTGCCAAATTATTTAAGGGAAAACGTTTTGATATTACAACATTAAATAATGTGACATGACGTTTAACCCTAATGTAATTTTATAATAAATTCTCACTTTTCAATAGGGTTATTTTTTTGTATTATTTTTAAGGGAATTATTGTGCAGATAATTTTTACATTAAAGGAAGGATTTGAATCATATATAAAGTCAGGGAAAGAATATGATTTTCCGTCTCCTGAGATCAGAAGATGCCATAGATGCAATAAGTTTGTAGAATTTAAGAAACATGGCTTTTATGAAAGATACTTGGTAACTATTGAATATTCAGGCCGGATTGTAATCAGACGATATATTTGTCCGATATGTGGATGTACAATATCATATACGCCAGA
Organism: Clostridiaceae bacterium; assembly: GCA_012513545.1. The sequence continues at coordinate 1,564 of JAAZCB010000594.1, read as the reverse complement.
CGTCTGTATGCCAGGTTTTGTTTTCTCAACAGAGTTAATATTTCAGGCTTTATACGCATATTTTAAAGTAATCAGCTATTCAGCTAAAGAATTGTCACGTCAACTCGTAAGATATTATAGAGCACGCCTTATATCCAAAATAACTGCTATTAGTGCTGCTCTGAGAGAAATCCTTCCTAACTCAAGGTTACCTGACAAAAGTTTATCCATTGAAGAAAAAACAAGGATGGTTTTACTGCTGATAAAATCATCAGAAATTAACATAAACGATATCTCACACCGTTTTTATGATATATCAGGTAAAGCCATCCTACAAAAAATTGTCACTTTATAATAGCATATAATTCCCCTACAGAAAATACGAAAATATAAAAAAGTTCAGCAACAGCCTTTTTTCCTTCATTTGATCTGTTATAGCATGTTAACATATTGCTATGACCGGTCAAATCTAACACAAGGATTTAAGGAGGCTTTGTTTTCATGCTTGATGATAGTACTAGAAATGCTATTGCATTAAAAAGGTTTTCGCTTATCAGCCCTGTGATAAATAAACAGGTGGATAACAACATGCAATATTATATACGTGTAACAAAAGAACCGATTGAAATGCCTCATTATGGTTTAAAAAGATATTCACCAAAGACTTTGGAATCATGGTACTGTGATTATTTAAAGAAAGGCATAGATGGATTAAAACCTTCTGCCAGAGGAGATAAAGGAAAATATAGAGTAATACCTGACCAACTCTCTGAGAAGATAATAAATATGCGCTTTAAATATCCAAAAGCTCCCGGGTCGGTGATATATGAAATACTGCTAAAGGATAGGGTCTTTGATCATAATGATATATCGATGTCCAGTTTTTATAGATTCTTAAGATCGGTTCCCCAACAAATTAAGGAGAAGGAGGTTGAGGCATCCGAATTAAAAAGGTTTTCGCACCAATATATAAATGAACTTTGGCAAACCGACCTGGCATATGGCCCATATATTTATAATGGTAACAAAAGAAAGGTTACGTACTTACTTGCAATTATTGATGATGCAACTAGATTTGTTCCTCATGCTCAATTTTATTTCTCACAAGGTTTTGAATCTCTAAGGCATTTATTTAAAGAAGCTGTTATGAAAAAAGGAGTCCCTACACTATTGTATACAGATAATGGTAAAATTTATCGTTCTCAGCAATTTGAATACATATGTGCTTCTATAGGATGTACGTTAATCCATGCAAAGCCGTTTGCTGCAAACGCCAAAGGTAAAATTTGAGAGATTTTTCCTTAGTGTAAGACAACGATTCTTATCGTGTATTGAAGCAGATAAAATCAAAGATATTGATGAGCTTAACAGGAAATTTTGGGCCTGGCTTGATACAGAATATCATAAAAAACCTCATAGCAGCCTTGATGGGGTAACTCCTCTAGAGTATTATATGTCCCAAATAGATAGGATAAAGCTTGTTGAGAATCCTGAAACTCTAACTGAGAAGTTCTTTTATAGAGTTAAAAGAAAGATAAAGCACGATGCTACATTCACAATAGATAAAATACTTTATGAAACAGAT
>JAAZCB010000593.1 GCA_012513545.1 Clostridiaceae bacterium | reverse complement strand
CGAGGTGTAATTTAGCAAAATCTACAGAAGCTGAACCATTTTTGTCCCAGCCGTCGTTTTTGCTGATAAGACCATCAGTCTTAATTTTAATTTCGCCCCAAACACCATCACCAGCAGAAGTTTTATCTCCTCCTGTTGCAAGTGTTACTTTTAATTCTGCACTGGCATCATTTGAAAAACCAGTTTTCTTAGAATCGAGGTCTACACCCCAGGTTACTGATGCGTTGCCGCTGAAACCTGCAATGCTTGATTCTGCAACAGGTTCATCTGCGAATACACCAGCAATCATTGCCAATGCAAGAAAAACTACAAGAGCTTTTTTCATTTTAGAAATTCCTCCTTAACATTTAAGGATACCAAACCAACGGTTTTTAAACGGTACTCCTTATCTTTTCGTCTAGGATAGCACGCAAATCCTGAGCCGTCAAGTATTTTTAGCATTTTTTTGTATTTTGTCATTCAAAAGTATAAGCTCTCAAATTATAGTCTGCCACTATACTTTCCAATCTTGCCTGATCTGTAAGATCTAAGAACTCACGAACTTGTGCCGGAGAAAGATATAAATCCACTACAGGAGAATATGCCGATGCATCATCTGAATCAGGTGTAGGATTTACATGGAGAAGGAAGTAGGGTCTTTCTTCGAGAAATTCATAATTAGTCCAAAATGGCGCAGTTGTATAACGCACAGGATTTAGTACTCCCCATCCGATGGACATTAATCCTTTATCAAAGGCATTTTTCTTTGACGGCTTTTGATCGGTTAAGCTGTTTTTTTCATACAGGCTAAGGTATTCTTCTGCAGAAGCCCTTATGAGATCCCGTGTTTTTTTATCGAGCACGAGAGCTATCTCGTTTGCAAAAATTCTAAAATACAATTCAACCGTATTTGTCCGGGGCACCAGATAGGTTCTAACTTCAACGGGTTTTAAACCGCTAAGAGCATTATTGAGCACCATCAAATTTTCAAGCTGAATAGGATTAAAATCACCTAAAAAATTATCGCCATTGTCTTTAGGGCCAGGAGTTACACAGGACAATAAAAATAATGAAGAGATGCACAGAAACAAGGCAGCAGCACACATATGTTTTTTTAACATTTTTCCTCCAAAATTATAGTATGTACCATACTACGGTCTGTAATGCTATACAAACAGACGCTTTTTGTAAAGGTTACAGGACAGAATCCTAATCAGATTCCTGTGTTTCATTGCATAAAAATTTTGTTTCCTATATACTATCCTACTGAAATTATCTAACTAAAGAGAAGGTTTTTTATGGTTATTTTAACATTGAACTGCGGCAGCTCCTCCGCAAAGTATCAGGTGTATGATTGGGACAAGAAAGATGTTCTTGCAAGCGGCATTGTAGAGCGTGTTACCCAGGAAGGCTCTGTTATTTCCCACGAGGCAATGGGGAAGGAAAAGCACACACAGGAGAGACCCTGCCCCACTCATAAAGAGGCAATCGAGCTTATCATCGAGACTATCACCGATAAAGAATTCGGCGTCATTAACGATATGAGCGTTATTAAGGCTGTTGGACACAGAGTTCTTCACGGCGGTAATAAATTTACAAAATCTGTAATTGTAACACCTGAAATCATTGAAACATTCAGATCTGTGCAGGATTTGGGACCTCTTCACAATCCTGCAAACATTATGGGAATTGAGGCTGCTCAAAAAGTTCTTCCCGATGTTCCGCATTGCGCAATCATGGATACAGCATGGCATCAAACCATGCCCGATACATCCTTCATGTATGCAGTTCCCTATGAATGGTATGAAAAATATGATGTACGCCGCTACGGTTTTCATGGAACATCCTTTTTATACACGGCAAAACGTGCAAGCGTTCTGCTTCATAAAGAACCCAAAGATACTAATGTAATTATTGATCATATTGGAAACGGCGCTTCCATGTGCGCAGTAAAAAACGGAAAATGTTTTGACACAAGCATGGGTATCACACCCCTTGAAGGACTCGTGATGGGTACAAGAAGCGGTGACTGCGATCCGG
>JAAZCB010000592.1 GCA_012513545.1 Clostridiaceae bacterium | reverse complement strand
TTATGTCCTGTTTGCCGATACAGACTCAAAACTGAATTTAACGGAGAGTATGAAAGATTCCCGGTTCAAACTGTTGACTTTTCAATAAGATCCAGAAAGGGTATAGGTGTTGTTCCGCCTGTTGATCCAAACAATCAGGACACATCTGTTCTCATAGGAAGTGTTGATATTTCCAAAATAGACCTTTATCCTGAAGATGATCCCAGGGTTTTGTCGCTAAATGGAGCTTTTAATGTAGGGAACCGTGGTATTGTAGAGTTTATAGAGGTATTCAAGAATGAAACCGAGTATCTGCATACCATGATTACGGCAACTCAGGAAAAATCAATACCTTCTCCAGGTAAGGGATCAATGATTTATTTTGATGGAATTATACTTGCCCACTCAAATGAAGCAGAGTGGAATAAGTTTAAATCCGATCATACAAATGAAGCCATTCTCGACAGAATTGTTAAAATAGAAGTTCCTTATTGTCTTGAGCTCAATGAGGAAAATAAAATTTATGAAAAAATATTAAAGAAAAGTAAGTTCAGTGCTCACATTGCGCCACATACTATCAAGATAGCTTCCATGTTTGCAATATTGACAAGACTTGCACCTTCGAGCAAGGTAGATCCTGTGACCAAGCTCAAGATATACAATGGTGAGGAAATTGTTGAAAAAGGTATGACAAGGAAGGTAGATATATTTGAACTAAGGGAAGAGACCCAAAGAGAAGGTATGACAGGTATTTCAACAAGGTTTATAATGAAATCCCTTGATACAACACTGTCAGAATCGGAGCACAATTGTATTAACCCTATTTCTGTTATGGAAACACTGGTTAAGTCGGTAAAAGAGCTGGCCATAGGAGAAGAGGAAAAGGAAAAATACCTGAGATTTATTCAGGACAGCATCAAAAAAGAATACAATAGAATTCTTGAGAAGGAAATAACCAAAGCGTTTATTCACGGGTACAGGGAACAGGCTGAGAGTCTTTTTAACAATTACCTTGATCATGCGGAAGCGTTTGTGAATAAGACAAAAATTAAAGATAAAAATACCGGCGAAGAACTTGAGTCGGATGAAAAGTTTTTAAGATCAATTGAGGAACAGATAGGGATTACAGATACAGCAGCAAAGGGGTTCAGGGCAGACGTTACGGCATATATGTTCTATGTTCTAAGAAATGGCGGAAAGCTTGATTTTAACAGTTATGAGCCATTAAAGGAAGCTATTGAGAAGAAACTTACCTTATCGGTAAAAGAACTCAGCAGGGTAATAACCCAGGCAAAGGTCAGGGACAAGGAGCAAAGCGACAAATTTGACAATATGGTTGAGGAAATGAAGAAGAACGGTTATTGTGACCACTGCTGCAATGTAATTCTTAAATATGCTGCAAATAATTTATGGAAGGATTAATCCCTCAATAATAAAAAACCATCGGGGGGTGAAAACAATGGCTATTTTCAGGGAATTTGGAAACACCGGGAAGGACCGATCCGCTGAAGACAGAAGGCGGCACAGGGAATTGGTTGAGGAATCCATAAAGAAAAATATCGGAAATATTATTGCTGAAGAGAGTATTATAGGACAAAACAGAGACAAGAAGATAAAAATACCTATCAAAGGGATTAAGGAATACCAGTTTATATATGGAAAGAATTCACCTTCTGCGGGCTCTGGCGATGGAAGTGAGAAGCGCGGAGAAAAAATCGGTGAGGAAAAGGCAGGCAAAAAGGGTCCCGGGGATGGTCAGGCCGGTAACGAGGAAGGCGAAGACATTTATGAAACAGAGGTTACCATTGAAGAACTGATCAGGTACCTGTTTGATGACCTGAATCTTCCTGATATTGATAGGAAGAAGATGGCTGAGGTTGAATCCATAAGAAGTTTTAAAAACCTCGGTTATCAGAGGAAGGGTATTCCACCAAGGCTTGCCAAGAGGCGTTCGGTAGTTGAAAAGATAAAAAGAAAACAGGGCTATTTTAGAGCTCATAAAGAGGATGAACCTGAAACCGAAGGCGATGGCGTTGAAGAGACATTAAATGAAGGCTTTGAACAGGAAAACAAGAGATTTCCCTTTATGGAAGATGATTTAAGGTACAGAAGGGTAAGGGAAGACCATAAAAAGGATTTTAATGCCGTTGTTATATGTATAATGGATGTTTCGGGTTCTATGGACCAGACTAAAAAATACATGGCAAGAAGCTTCTACTTTCTTTTATACCAGTTTGTAAGGCTTAAGTATTCGAATGTTGAGGTTGTTTTTGTAGCACATACAACTTCAGCAAAGGAAGTAAGCGAGGATGAGTTTTTTCATAAGGGTGAATCAGGTGGAACCTATATAAGCAGCGGTTATGAAAAAGCTCTGGAAATAATTGAGCAGAGGTACAACCCAACCAGCTGGAACATATATGCATTTCATTGCAGTGATGGAGACAACTGGTCTGAGGATAACAAGAGGGCCATAGAAATGGCGATTAAGCTTTGTGAAGTATGTAATCTGTTCGGTTACGGAGAAATTGTACCCGGATACTATGCATCAAGCAGCACAATAAAAACTGAATACAATAAAAATATTAATAAAAGCAATTTTTCGATAATTACAATGAGCAAGAAAGAGGATATTTTACCCGGCTTAAAAAAGCTTCTTGATAAGGAAGGGGAATAATACGGGCTTAAGGGGTGAAAAAATGACAGAATTCAGTATGAAGGAATTGATGGAATGGAATGAGAAAATTGAAGAAATAGCCCGTGCCGAAGGTCTTGATTATTACGAACAGGAGTTTGAGATATGCAGCTATGAGGACATGATTGGTTATGAAACTTATGTGGGAATGCCATCGCATTATTCTCACTGAAGTTACGGCAAGCATTATGAGAGGACCAAAACGCTTCACAGGTATAATCTGACAGGTTTGCCGTATGAGATGGTTATTAATTCAGATCCTTGTATCGCATACCTTATGAAAGATAACACACTGCTACTTCAGATTCTTACGATAGCTCATGTGTATGGACATAACGACTTTTTCAAGAACAACAGGCTCTTCAGAGTGGGAACACGGGCAAGAGATACAATAGAAATGTTT
>JAAZCB010000591.1 GCA_012513545.1 Clostridiaceae bacterium | reverse complement strand
CAATTTCATTCTCAACAAACTCTGAACCGATTGCCACAACAAGCTGATGGTAGTATTTGTCAGATTTCAGAGTTATTTCGGTAAAGTCACCGGATTGAACTTCTGTCTTTTTGAAATCGCCCTTATTATTAGCTTCATATACATTACTTGTTTTTATATTGTTAACTTTATCATATATCTTCAAGTCGTTAACCTTATCCTTGGGAAGTTTAATGACCAGTTCGGTTCCTTTATAATCCTCCTTAAATTTAACTTTGCATTTCTGGTCTTCTGAAAAGTATTTCAACAACATTTGCTTGTATAATTCCATATCAAAGAACTCAATTTTTCTTTTAGTGACATTGCCGTTTTGAAAATCATCTTTGCTTGTATAAATACTGTTCGGATTTTGAAAAACGTATTCATACTCCCACTCATCCTTGTATTTCCCAGATCTGTTCTTGTTTCTGGTGAGAATAAGCTTTCTTCCTGTATCGCCAGGCCAATTGCAATCATATACCCCGATTTCAACCTTGCAAAGCTCTCTGTCGTCATAGGTTTTCTGATAATTGTAACCCATTATGGCGTGATAATGTCCTTCTAATACTGGAAGAACCAACAACTGATTTTTTCCCGTGTCGTAGTTGTTTCCAATGCTAAAGTAAATCGGGCAGCCGGAATCTATTGAACTGCACATAGTGTTAACGAATTTTGTAGATAAATAGTTGTCGGACCAAAAGGAGGTTTTATTAATATATGAGTCATCATAGGAGTCAAGGTCAAAATTTGCCCTTATCCACCAATAATCAAACATTTTGTTAACCTCTGTGGTTTCTGTCAAAACGTTGATGTTTTTGTCCAGTATACTCTCAAACTCCAGACCAGGGAGCAAGTCGTATGCTATGTCAGCATTACCATAATCAAAATCGTCATTACCCTTGTCCGACTTCTTATCACTGTCCGATAACTCAACAAATGAAGGTAGCAGACCGAGAAAGCTCATCTGTGCGCACATAGCTATTCCCGCACAGTGCGCACTAGCAGTATATGTATTGTTTGCCTTGTTTTGCATTGAAAACGTATGCTTTGAAAAATCAAAACCGTTTAGTGTAACTAAAGGTGATGATATTGTTAGAGTTGATGCAGCTGCATAAGCCCGGTATAAAGCATTTATCGAATTGGATGCTACTATGCTTTCCGGGTTGTTCATAGTTATTTTATTGTTCAGTTCTTTTATGTCGCGAACCGGATCTGAAATACATAGTGCGGTAACATTCTGTGAAGGTATTGGTATAAAGTGGCCATTAACTATTTGGGCCAAATGCTCCATCTTTTCTATAGCTTCGAAGTCTTGCGATGTTGTTATTATATTAACTGTAATGTTGTTTGCTTTTGCAAAGGCAAGCTTTTCTGCCAATACTTCATACTCCTCATCTGTGCAGTCTGCCAGTACTGCAAAAACAATTCTCCCTTTATTTCCCTCTTCGGACAGAAGGATATCAAAGGCTTTGTCGAACATGTTTGATGGATTGATATATCCGGGAGACGGTTTGAATCCCAGGTCTTCAATTCCATACCTTATAATGATTTTGTCGGTTGTCATTTCTTCTACAAGTTCAACATTGTTTGATATGTTGTTGTATACCGATTGAACTACTGACATTTTACTATCTTTGCTTACTGTATCGACCAGAGTTATCAAGGACTCTTTCCACATGCATTCTTCATCGATATCTTTCATATTCTCAGACATATCCAATGCAAACACAATGCTGAAGTTGCCTATTTCACTATTGACCAGGGCATCAGTTCCCATAAGGAATACTGTTTTCCCGCTGCTGCACGAGCCTGTTTTTGCTGTAACACATCTGTTTTCCTTATCAATATGTATATCCGACAGCTTTTCAATTTTGCCGGTCTCATATCTGTAGGTATATATTATCAAGTCTTTTTCCTCAATACCGTATTTCTCAAGTTCCGTCTTGTTATATCCGATGCTTATTATTGCACCCTGTATTGATTCGGGAGTATCCAGTTCGTATGGGTCGCCTATTAGACCTTTGTAGGAATTAAACAGTTTATTGTCGCACTTTCCAAAGTTCGAGAGCGCATTATTCCCATATCCCCGGATTAGAATACCAGCGCTGCCATAGTGCTTGTTGATTTCAAAGATCTGCTGCTCATCCGGTACAAGTGGGTTTGTCCCAAGTATAATTTCCGCACCGTCGTCTATTTCATCCCCATCGGAATCCTTTTTTACAGGACTTGTTTTATAAATATTGATTTCATCATAATCATTTATACCGTCTTCATCGGTGTCTTTACTCCTGGGGTTAGTGCCCAAAGACAACTCTTCCGCATTACTTAACCCGTCATTGTCAAAATCCTGTAAAGGGGGAAGGTGCCTGTCCAGATCAATTGAGTCATAGTATAATCCTACTGAAAACTTCAATTCCCTCTCAAGACTTTTTTCCTGTTCATCAGTAATAGTAAGGTTTAGAGAAAATAAACCCTGAATATCAGGCGCTTTCCAACTAAACCTGTATAAGCTTTTATAAACGCTTTCATAAACGGAAGATGTAACAGTTCCTTTTTCAGCTTCGACGTTGAAATTTAAGCTGCTGTTGATCTTACTGTATGCCCAAACACTTATATTTGCTGTTTCATCAGGTTCGAGCATTTGCTTGTCAACATCAATGCTTTCAATAACTATCTCATCGGTTTCCACAGTAACCTTGCAACTGTCTTCAAAATTACCGTCCCGGGTTCTTCCTATAATATTTGTTGTTCCTTCCGATATGGCGGTTATTTTTCCGCTTGTGTCTACCGATACAATTGACGGGTCTTCCGAGCTCCATGCCACTTCCTTGTTGGTAGCAGCAAAAGGCTCAAAGTCAGTCATAAGAGTATATTCTTCGTTTACAGCCAATAAAACACTGTTATTTAAAATCTCAAAACCTGTCAGGTTGACTGCTCTTTCTTCTTCAGTCGGCGGAGGTGATGCAGGTTTTGGTGTGGGTGTGGAAGTGGGTATTGGAGTGGGAGACTGCAAAGGTTTCTGAGTAGGTTTGGTTGTAGGCTCTGAAGGTTTTTGCGTTGGTGTCGGAGTCGGGGTCTGCGTAGGTATTGGCGAAGGTGATTTTGTTGATGGCGGCGTGGTACTCTTAGGACGTTTTGATATAATTGTGACACCGGAGCTGCCTGCGCTGCTGTCGGGAATATCTACAACCGGCTCTTCTATTGCAGTTGCAGTGGGAGTTGGAGTTGTGGCCGGTTTCGGAGTTTCAATTCCTTTTTTGTTGAGACTATTATTAATCATAACAAAAGCTTCTGCCCTTGTAATATTGTTTTGAGGGCGGAAACTTCCATCGGGATAACCGTTTATTATGCCAAAAAGCCTGCAAAGTATTACGCTGCTGTAATACCAGCTGCTTTTATCCGTATCACTGAATTTCAGTTCTGCTTCGTTAATTTGATTGTTTGTTGAGTTGAGTTTTTCGGAATTGGTGATGACGGCTGCCGCTTCAGCTCTTGTTATAAAGCGGCCGGGACCGAAGGAACCGTTTAAATATCCATGAATAAGACCATTGCTGCTGGCTTTTTCAATTGCGTCATAATACCATGAACCGGGCTCTACGTCATTAAAACGTACAATACTTCCTGCAATAGTTTCATATGGCTTCACATTTGTCATTACTGCCACAAATTCCGCTCTGGTTATTTGTCTGTCAGGGTTGATTCTAAAACTGCCTTCCGATAGTTCACCTTTGATGTAACCTTTTTTAATCATTCCTCTTATTGTTTCTTCTGCCCAATGTCCATTCAAGTCGGTGTAAAGTTTTTCTTGTTCTGTTGTCTCTCCAAATGCGAATGACTGTAGAAGTTGGATTGTCAAAGAAATGCACAACAAAAGCACTAGTAAAGTGTTAAAGCGTTTATTCATTTTTGTCCTCCCCAAATAAATATATTAACACAGCCTTCAAATACTGAAAGCGATGCTATTGGCAATATATATATATATATATAGTCCCTTGTTGGTGTATTATGGAAACAACTATAGATGATAAAAAACAACCAGAAGAGTAACTTTCATTCGTTTATTATAACAGATTTGAGAATGAATAGCAATTGAGTTTTTGGTGCGGACTTACAAGGCAATTGTAAGTATGGTATAATTTAATATATAAGGTTAAATCCGTATATAAAATGATAAGAAATGGGAATTTCAAATGGAAGAATTATTAAAGTATTTAATTGAAAATGATTTATGTCCGGGTCAGCTTAACATAAAAGGATTAAATAATTCTGCAGAAGATTGTTTTCTTTATGATGAAAATCAAGATGTTTGCAATGAATGCAGAAAAGAGGCGGTAAAAAGGTATCAGCAGCAATTAAAGGATGAGTTTGACGAATACAATATTTTTCACCTGATACATGGAGAATGAGTCAAGTGGGGTACTTCCTATTGGCTCATTTTTTTCTGTAACCAAAACCTTGTTAGGGTGTCTTGTGTAGTAGACATAAAGTCCATAGCCTATTGACTAACCAATTTCTCCGGCTTTTTTTAGTGCAATTTTAGCCAGTAATGGACCAATCAGTTCATAAATAAGAGTTGCACATAGTATAACCGCACGAATAGTTTTTCCGAATTCGGGCATTGTCTCTGATGCAATTAGCGAAAGACCGATTGCAACTCCGGCTTGTGGAATAAGAGCGAGTCCTAGATATTTTTTTACTGTTTGAGGCGCTTTCATAATAATTGCACCTATGGAAGCTCCTAGAACCTTACCGAATGACCTGAATAAAATATACAGTATCCCAAGTAAACCTATTGACGGCAAAATTGAAATATCAAGCTCTGCGCCGGATACAACAAAGAACATTAAGAAGATCGGCGGGGTTATACTATCTGTCATTTTAAATATTGAAGGCCCTGATTCGCAAGTATTAATAACCATTGTTCCCATGCTCATGCATAATAAAAGCGAGGATAAGCCAAGGGTTGAAGCAAGAGAAGAACCCAAAAATAAAAAGCCTGTTGTGATAATCAACCTGTTTGAATCTTTCTTAAAAAAGCGAAGAGGAACATTAAACAGTAAGCCAAGAACTGCGCCGAGCACAATTGAGCCGATAATTTCAGCAAAGGGCATGAGAACGGACACCAAAGCGGAATTCTGTCCAGGGTGTAAAAGTGAATTAACTATAGCCATTGAAAAACCGAAAGCTATTAATGCTACAGCGTCATCAAGAGCAACAACGCTAAGCAGGGTTTTTGTAAGGGGGCCGTTTGCATTATATTGCCTTACTACCATAATTGTAGCTGCCGGGGCTGTTGCAGAAGCAATGGCACCTAATAAAAGGGAAACCTCAAAAGGGAACCTGAAAAGCATCAGTATTATTACAACAAATACCATAGCCGTTAACCCTTCAAACAACGCTATGACAATTGGTGTAATGCCGACTTTTTTAAGATAGGACAGCTTGAATTCTGCACCAATTGAAAAAGCAATAAATGCTAAAGCCATTTCTGAAATCAGTTTTAACTGTTCAACAATATCAAAAGGGATAATTTTGAACACGAAAGGACCTATAAGTAAGCCTGCTACCAAATAACCGGTAACATTAGGAAGCTTAAACAATTTAACTGCACGTCCCAAAAAAAGTCCCGAAAATAAAATCAAAGCCAAATAAAACATTATACTCATATTATCAATATCCAATCCCTTCTGCTGATGAAATTGGCAAAGTAAACATAACAGCTGTATCCGGTTTTTTTAAATCACCTATAACAGACTTGATTATTGTTTTTGCCTTTGCAATTTGTTCTTCTTTTAAAACCATAAATATAGTTTTGCTTTCTTTGCGATCAAGATCTATTATATAACGAAGAGAACCGAATATAGGTAGATCCTCGTTGTTTTTTGCAAGCTCTCTCAGCATTCCTGTGCTGTTTAGAATTGTTGCACCAGATATGCCGTTTTCCATTAATTCCTCAAGCAGTGCTTCAAGCTTTTCAGTTTTATTCAAAACAATTAACAAAAGCTGCATAATATCCCTCCCGGATCCAATTTGATAGTTGTTATTATACTATATTTTTTATGCTTAGTAAAATGAGTCAATTGAGTCAATTGGGGACGGTTAAGGTGAAAGTTATCGGTTTTCATCAATTCTACTGCGTCAGACGCTGTCATGGTTGTTCTTGTGTTTCACTTTTCAAGAGCAATAAAAAAGGGGCATTACACTGCGATTTTTAATCGATTGCGCAACAGCCCCTTAATGCGATTTATAAAGCTGCTGTATAAAGATAATCATTTAGTATTTTATGTTCCTTTCAATCACATCTGCTCTTTATATACGAATCTGTTAATAGCAGATACTTATTTTTATAGAAATGGCTTTAAGAAGTTGCTGATTCAAAAATGTATGGACAAGAGCATGGCACACGTTTGACGATGTATGTCCTACCCCTGTTGCAGTCATGTTTCCTGATGTGGAAAATTATTACATGTGTCTTGTAAATCACGTTATCACATGATAAAATTCAATAATCAAGCATTAAAGGGGCGGGATTTAAATGAAAAGGCAAGTGGTCAGAAGAACTATTATGTATTTATCTGCATACTTGTTTCCGGTACTGTTTAAGCTTTTGTCTCCTGTTATACCATATGAAGGGATATTTAATGCAGGCATATATAATTTTGGGACTAAAGGTATTGTAGTTGGTTCATTATTTGTTTTTGCAGCACAATTCATTTTTTCAATTTTCCTGGGAAGAGCTTATTGCGGCTGGGTGTGCCCTGGCGGTGCTTATCAGGAGGCGTTCTGCTCTTATTTGAATGACAGGAAGGTTAATATAAAAAAAGTGGATAAAATTAAGTTTTTTATATGGGTACCCTGGCTATCAGGTATCATTGGAAGCTTTATCCTTGTTGGAGGACTAAAAAAGTATGATTTTTTGTACAATACATATTATAGTGCACCAATTGCTGAATGGGGAGGATATCTCATATTATTCGGAATTGTTTCTTCAATAATTATGATTATTGCTTTTATTGTAGGTAAAAGGGGCTTTTGTCATTCAATGTGCTGGATGGCACCCTTTATGATAGTTGGAAAATCAATTGGAAATAAGATGAATATTCCATCCCTTAAACTCAGCGTAGATACCGATAAATGCATAGGATGCAAGATCTGTAGCAAGAATTGTGCAATGAGCCTGGATGTAATGGACATGGTTAGGAAAGGTAATATTAATAGTAGTGAATGTATTTTGTGCGGTAAATGCGTTGACAATTGCCCTAAATCCGTAATTAAATATAGCTTTGGAAATTAAGTAACAAATCTATGGGGGAATATCTATGTTG
>JAAZCB010000590.1 GCA_012513545.1 Clostridiaceae bacterium | reverse complement strand
TTTATTTTTCAATTTTCTGGTTACTACTCTGCTTGTTGCGGATACAAACTTCTTCAGGTATTATTACAATCTTATAACAATTCCTGTATTTTTTCAGTTTGATATCAAGCTTATCAGTTCTGTAGACCAAAGTATTATGAGTTTGTTTAAAATAAAAGATGTCCTTTATATTATTGATCTTCCGTTTATGCTTGCTAGTGTGTTCATGTTAAATAAGAATATTGAAAAAATCAAGTTCTCCAAAAGGTTGATACGTTCGGTCAGTCTTTCATTGGTGGGTTTTGCAATTGTGTTAGCAATTTTCCCCAAGTCAAACATCAATGCATTTGCTTACAGCAACAACTATTCAGCCAAAAGCCTGGGGGTTTTTTATTCCCATTTCTATAACACAAAGCTTTATTTAAGTGAATTGTTATTGGAAGATGAAGATTTAACAAACGAAGAGAAGGATAGTATTAATACTTTTTTAAACAGGAAAACTACTGCGTCCTCACTAAACTACAAGGGAATCTGCAAAGGTAAGAACCTTATCATTGTTCAAATAGAAGCCATGCAGCATTTTGTAATTAATAGAGAGATAAACGGAAAGGAAATTACACCAAACTTAAATAAACTTGTTAAAGAGAGTCTGTATTTTGACAACTTGTATTACCAGGTTGCAGGAGGCAACACATCGGATGCGGAATTTCTATGTAACACTTCTCTTTATCCTGCAAAAGAAGGTTCAGTATACTTCAGGTTCTCTGAAAATACTTACGATTCGCTTCCAAAAATCTTAAAAAGCGGGGGATATAATACTTATGTCCTGCATGCCTTTGAAGACCAATTCTGGAACAGAAAGCAAATGTATGAAACCTTGGGTTTTGACAGATTTGTAAGTGGCAGCGATTATATTCAGGACGACTTTGCAGGTTGGAAAGGTGAAGCCTTGAGCGACTCTTCCTTTTTCAGACAATCTCTTGATAAAATAGATACCTCAAAGCTTTTTTACAGCTTCTTTATAACTTTATCCAGCCATCATCCCTTCAATTTTTTTGAGGATTACCAATTTGATGTTGGAGAGTATGAAGAAACTTATATAGGAAACTATTTAAAGGCAGCTAACTATGCAGACAAGTGCATTGGAGAGTTTATTGAAGACCTGAAAAGCCGTGGACTATACGACAACAGCTTGCTTGTATTGTATGGCGACCATTCGGCAGTTCCTAAAATTCAGGCTGAAGAGCTCCTAGACTTCCTTGATGTTGACTACAGCGATATAAACTGGGCCAAACTCCAGAAAGTTCCGCTTATTATGCATTATCCGGGTCAAGTCTTCGGAAAAGTTATAAGCACAACCGGAGGTCAGATTGATATCCTGCCTACTATTGCAAACATGATGGACCTCCAGGCTCCGTGCGCAATGGGCAAAGACCTGTTAAATACTGATACTGGATATGCTGTATTAAGAAATGGTTCGATAATCAAAAATGACTATGTATATATTAATGACACAAGAGAAATATATGATTTTTCAACAGGGAAAACTCTAGACCTGGATTACTATCAGAATGAGATATGTTCATATTTGAATGAGCTTGAAATATCGGATATAATAATCACAAAAGACGCTTTAAAAAGCATTCAGGACTAAATAAGTGCTTCTCAAATTCCTGTTCTGATAAAAATCCTCCCAACCTGTTAAACCATCTGGATTCTCGGATTTTCATTATGCACAGGTAATTTGAGATTACACAACCAGTGGGGTTTCTATCCCCTAGTACTGCTTTTTAAATTGATATTTGAACAGATTTTTGAAAAACGCCATACAGGCAATTCTATGTAACAGGTATTTTCATAATTAACTTAAGACCATGATTTTTTCTACTTTCCAGCTTGACCGTTCCGTTTAAGTTTTGCTCAATAGAACTTTTCACAACATCCATTCCCATACCTCTTCCGGATATAATTGTTATTTTGTCATTTGTACTGAAACCCGGAGAGAATATCAGGTTAACTGCTTCATCATCACTCAAATACAAGGCTTTTTCAGGAGCTATAATGCCCTTAGCTACAGCTTTTGCCTTTATCCTGTCAACATCAAGCCCTTTTCCGTCGTCTGATATTTCAACTAATAATTCCCTCGCAAGCATCGAAACATAGATCTCAATTCTTCCTTCCTCAGGTTTTCCTTGTCTTATCCTGTCAATCGGCATCTCAATACCATGGTCGAGAGCGTTCCTGACAATATGAATAATTGGGTCTGATATGTTGTCGAATATGTTTTTATCTACCTGAATGTCTTCACCCTCAGTAAAAAGCCTGACTTTTTTGCCGAGCTCGAGGGATACATCTCTTACCATTCTTGGAAACCTTGCAAATAGCCTTCTCATATCTATTTTCTTAATTGATTGAATATGTTTTTCTGTCTCCTTAATAATTGAGCTAATTTCCTCAACCTTTCCCCTCAACATATCTGGTGAATCTGATATTGTAATGCCTTCATCAATTATATGATCTGCTACTTTAATAAGCTCAGATAATCTGTTGATTTTGCAAATATTAACTTTTATAATCTCCCTGTCGGCGTTATTTCGTTCTTCACTTCTTGTTTTTCCCATGTCTAAACTTTTTCCATGTACTATCCTGTCATACAGATCAAGTGTTTCGCTAAAAAGTCCATTAAAATGATCAAGCCTTACGAAAATCTCGCTTAATAACTCTTCTCCCATAATACACTCACCTTTTTTTATGGAAGAAATAATGCTTTCTATGCTGTGTGCTTCAGCAGATATCCTTTCAAGCTTAAATGCCTTTGCATTTCCCTTGATTGTGTGCATTATTCTTAACAGCTCGTCTATAGTATCCACATCGCTACTATTGCTTTTAAGCTTTATTAACATCGGTTCAAAGTCTAGAAGTTTTTCTTTGCACTCGTTAATAAAAATCCGGAACATTTCCTGATCCATTTTAATAATTTCAATTATCTGGTTTATGTTGTCTTTATATTCCTTCTCCTTTTTCTCAATTTCCAGCTGCAGTGCTTTGCTATCAGTGATATCCTGAATAATTACCATTAGCTTTACAATTTTTCCCTTATAATTCTTTGCCCGCACATCAATTATTGGCCTGAACTTAACTCCCAGGTGTTTTCTTATATACCTGTCAGCTTTTTGGACATCTATTTCAAACTCTTTTATGGGCTGCAGTGCCTCCAAATCCTCCCAACATGTGTCTTTGTTATTAAATACTTTTGACAACCAGATATACATTTTCTCCCTATCCGAATGCTGATCCATCCTGGGAAAAAATACATCTATAATTTTTCTCTCAGCAAATATCATATCTCCAAATATATCTATTGCATGCCTTGAGTGCTGTGCATTAAACTTAAGCTCATGGTCTATAGTAAAAATTGCCTGACTCATGTTATCGAGGATGTCTCTGATCTCCTTGTTAATATGTGATAGCTCCGAGGTTCTTTGTGCAACCTTTTCCTCAAGTTCAAGGTTATGCTTTTTTAAAGCCTCCTGTGATGTTTTCAAATCAAATGTCATAGTATTAATTGTTTTTGCCAGTTCCCCAATCTCATCATTTCTTTGGAGCTCTATACAGGTATCAAAGTCACCTTCAGATACCTTCCTTGTTCCTTGTATCAACTTTATAATAGGGCTTGTAAGATACCTTGAAAAAAATATACCCAAGGCAAGGGCAATTAGTAATGCTGTAATAAGAACCAAACCTTCCGCAATTAATAACTCTGCTTCCTTTTTCTTAATGTCTGATACATCCATATCAATCACAAGCATACCGACAACATTACCGGCGTTATCTTTTATGGGAGCAAATCCCGACTGCACAGCGCCGGACTCATCGTATTTCAGCGCCTTTTTTCCTGCTGTTGCAAACTTGAAGCCATCTGCAGCCTCAGGATAATCTTTAATTGGAAATTCATCACCTACACATGAATGTTCCTTATTATCAGATCCGGGTACAGAATCTACAACATAAATGTATTTATCATCCTTTTTAGCTATCGTATATATATGCCTGATCTTTTCTCTGTCTTCTTCTCTTATTTTTCCAGCCTGTTTTATTTTTTGCAAAAGCTCCTGCAGTTCTAGATATGTTTCACTACCCTCGTCCTCGGGTGAATCGATCTTTTTGAGCTTTTCTGCATCTATTGCAACTGCTGCATTAGAAACAAGCAAAATAATACCGTTTCGAGTTTCCTCTTTCAAGGCTTCATTGCTCAACCTGAAAAAAACATAACTCGATACGGTCACGACAACTGCTATTGAAATAGTTATCAGTGTTGTTATTTTAAGAGTAAGGTTTATCTTAATACCTTTCTTTTTCCCACCGATAGGTGTTCCGGCTTTTACCTCTATATGTCCCGAGTCCATATGATTGCAGCCTCCTTAAAGCAAAGAAACAGAATAAACCTGAAAAAACAGACTATGTAATAACCTTAGAATGCTACAAAATAGAATAGTATAATAGAACTTAAGTAAAAATATTATATCACATTTTACAGAATATCGCAATTAGAGTTGAATAGAAACAAAATACATGAAATACTTACAATAAAAAGTCTTTAATTTAGTAAATAGCTCACTTTATATAATATATTTTTCTATTAGTAAATATCCATATCGTTTTTACAGACAGAAAATATTATTTTTTCAGTTTTATGCAATACACATTTTATTTTCAGATGCAAAATGCATTATAACCATATAAGTCTGTCTCCAGAAATAAATTTACTAATTATTCAGGTAGCAGTCAAAACAAAATACATCCCCTTCATTTTCGTCCTGATACATTTTTCTTATTTCCTTACCACACCCCTTACAGGTTACCATTACGCCTTCACACTCTTGAGTATCTTCGCTATAGTGACTGCAAGTCAGGCTGCAATCATTATTACAGCAATCCTCACATGTATCCGAAGGATACCCGAACTCACATTCATAAATTTCCTCTTCACTATCTTCATCAATAACCCTTTTCAGGTTTCTGCAGTTTGTACAGATGCAATCACCCATTATCGATTTCCTCCATCTAATATGTTTTTTATAGGTATACAAAAAGCAATATAAATCCAAAAAATATAAAAATATCTGCAAAATTAAAGAACGGAAATCTTCCGGACTTGATATTCAAACTTACAAAGTCAACAACATAATTTTGTCTTATTCTATCGGTAAAATTCCCTAAAGCCCCTCCTGCTATAAAAGACAATGAAAGAGTTTCACCTGCTGGCCCGCAATTAACAGTATTATAGGTTAAATAAGCCAGCAGCAGCACTATTAATAATGAAGATATAAACTTAAGAAGGATAGGTTTTTTTGCCATAAGCCCAAAAGCTGCTCCATTATTTCTGACAATAGCAAACCTTAAAATGCCCATAAATACTTTATGGGCATAAACATTATTCAATTTGTACACTGCATAAAATTTCCCAATTTGGTCAAAAACCACCAGTATAATGATCAGAAAATAATAAATTATATACTATTCCTCCCAGGTTCCAAGCAGGAGTCCATTACCACTTTGATAATAAGCTGATTAGGCTTTTCCACAGCATTTCTTGTACTTTTTCCCGCTTCCGCATGGACATGCTTCATTTCTGCCAACTTTATTACTTACTGCAATATGATCTCTGTTGAATTCTTTAGTTATTTGATCTCTTTTTTCCTTTGAAAATATAGCATCCCATTCAGGCAAATTATAAAGCCAGTGTGCCTTTGCATCAAGCATATTATAATAAAGTTTCTCAAAATCAATATCCAGCTTCACTTCAGAATCTTCACCCAACTTTTCGAGATCTATAGACTCTTTAAGGCTGGTATTTATTCCATCTAAAAATCCGGCAAAGGTCGTATGCTCCATTTCAAATTTTTCTGCCAGGTCACTCAATTTACCACTCACTACTTCATCCTCATAATGAGCAAGCAAATACTTATAGTTTGCCGTTTCCTGCTCAAGATATTTATTCCAGAACTTATTATTCTCCTCTTCCGGTCTCTCCATATCCGCCAGCTCGTTCCACTGTTCAAATAAACTCATAGTTTCATAACCTCTCCTCTTTTCATATTATGCGAAATAATTATAACACAATTCTACAAGAAATAACATTCTATAAATAATTTTGAGCTTGGGGCAACTCAGTACTCTACATCCAATAGAACCAGCCCATGCGAAGGTACTTTCGGCCCTGCAAGAGTTCTATCCCTTTTCTCCAGCACTTTTTTGACATAATCAGGCTCCATTCTGCCAAGGCCTGTCTCTATAAGAGTACCTGTAATAATTCTTGCCATATTGTATAAAAATCCGTTTCCATAATATATTATGTCTACAAATCTGTTGTCACAACTTATGTCTATTGAATATATTTCCCTTACCATTGACTTTTTCTTTGCCTTAAGGGATGTAAAACTTGAAAAATCCTTCTCTCCGATTAAGTGCGCCGAAGCTTTATTCATTAGATTTATATCAAGTTTTTTAGCTATATGGTAAGTGTACTTTCTCATAAAAGGATTATGAAATTTACCATTCCATATCCTGTACATGTATTTTTTGCGTTTTGCATTGTATCTCGAGTGAAACAGCTTGTCCACTTCTTCAGCCTCTGTTATAACTATATCCTCCGGAAGGTATTCATAACAATATGACAGTATATCACTGCAGTTTACACCGGCGGAGGTATGAAAGTTTG
Source organism: Clostridiaceae bacterium (assembly GCA_012513545.1). The sequence continues at coordinate 354 of JAAZCB010000590.1, read as the reverse complement.
CAACCTGCTTGAATGCATGAACTCCTGCATCAGTCCTTCCCGAACCTATCAGCTCAGTTTCCTCACCGGTCATCCGGCTTAAAACCTTCTCGATTCTACTCTGAATGGTATTATCTGTATCACCTAGTTTTTGCCACCCTTTGTACCTGCTTCCGTCATATTGAATAGTGAGCTTGAAATTTTTCATATTACACTCCCTGTCTATTATTCTGAAAATAAGTTGTTAATAGCCCGGTACGACTAATCATACCATACCGGGCCCATAAAATTATCCCTGACACTTTTAAGATATCAGTGCTTAAGCTAACAAACAAACTTAACAAAAGAATTAATTCAATTTGCTTATTTCATTTA
>JAAZCB010000589.1 GCA_012513545.1 Clostridiaceae bacterium | reverse complement strand
GGGCTCATAACCCGGAGGTCGTAGGTTCAAGTCCTACTCCTGCTAAAAATAAAAAACACAGAACGCAGTTTCTGTGTTTTTTATTTTTAAAAGCAGGAGTAGGACTGGACCGCTAAGAAAAGAAAACTTTCTGTTTTCTTTTCTTCTCAGGTTTTCAAAAGAAAACCTGCATGTTCAAAAGTAGAAAGAATCGCCATCCTTGGCTCTTCTTTCCACCCGAGTACAAAGAAAACCTCCTGTTTTCTTTACTTTTCCGGGTTCCAGAAGGAACCTGATGTTAGTATGATTTAGCAGGCAGATAGTTTGGCGGTCTGGAGGAGAGTTTTACATGAAATTAAGTGACTATAAAACATATTTTGGAGATCGTAAATTTTATAAAGATATGTTTGCCATTGCGCTGCCTATTGCACTGCAGAGTTTGATTACAATTGGAGTTAATCTAATTGACAATATTATGCTGGGGAGCTTAGGAGAGATTGCATTATCTGCTTCAACATTGGCAGTTCAGTTCATTACTTTTTATCATATTTGCTGTATGGGACTCGGCATGGGAGCCTCTGTTCTTGTGTCGCGTTTTTGGGGAATGAAAGATATTATTTCTCTTAAAAAAGTAGTGACCTTGATGCTCCGGTTTACGATTGTCATCGGTTTAGTATTTACTTTAGCAGCAGCATTGATTCCAAAGGGAATCATGGGATTGTATTCAGAAGAAATGCCTGTAATTAACGAAGGAATGCGTTATCTAAAGTGGTCTGTACCTTGTTTCTTGATGATGGGTCTTACAACAACTACTACAATTGTATTGCGAAGTGTGGATCAAACGAGGATTCCTCTATTGGCGTCTTGTGCGGCATTTTGTATTAATATTTTTGCGAACTGGGTATTTATTTTTGGTAATTTGAATGCACCAAAGATGGGGATTGAAGGAGCTGCTTTAGGAACTTTGATTTCAAGAATATTTGAGGCTGCATTTATCTTTGGCTACTTTATCTTAAAAGATCATAAGATTGGTTATCGATTCAAGAATCTTGCAATGAAGTGTGGAGATTTGCTGAGAGATTATCTTACGATTAGTATTCCTGTGCTTATCAGCGATATATTACTTGGATTAGGTACTAATGTAGTAGCAATGGTAATGGGAAGAATCGGTTCTGTATTTGTAGCAGCGAATTCCATTACAGCTGTGACACAACAGTTAAGTACTGCTTTAATTTCAGGAATAGCTCAAGCTGGATGTATTGTAACAGGCCATAACATCGGGCGTGGTGAATATGAAAAAGCAAAGAAACAAGGATGGACATTTTTATTCTTTGGTTTACTCATTGGTTTATTTGCGGGATTTTTTATCATCTTAATTGCAAATTTCATTATCAGTTTTTATCAAATAACAGAAGAGACTCGATTAATTGCACATGAATTAATGAAGGCCGTAGGTATCATTGTTATTTTTCAATCTGCAAATTCTATTATTACAAAAGGGGTATTGCGCGGCGGCGGAGATACAAAATGTCTAATGATTGCAGACAATATTTTCCTATGGGCTGCATCGATTCCATTGGGGTATTTGGCAGGATTGTACTTTCATTTACCAGCATACTGGATTTATTTCAGCCTTAAAATTGATCAGATACTAAAAACGATGTGGTGTGTGTACCGGTTAAAGAGCGGGAAATGGGTCAAAAGGATAGGAAGTAATCAAGTACATAAGATAGAGAACCTAGCTTCTTTGTGTCTAGAGTAAGCTGCGCTCTTTTGTCAACACACATTTATCAGCAGTATAAGGTGTATCATGCCGCCTTTTCTATCCTACATACCGAACAGTTTTGCACTCTTTATCATCCTCTCAGAAATTGCAACTTCAAATGGACAGCGGCTTTCACATGCCTTGCATCCGATGCATTCACCTGCATGGTGTTCTAAAAGCTGATAGTGAGATTTTATGGAATCGGGGACAGTATCCTGCATGACCGCTAAATCGTAGTATTTATTCACCATGGCAATATCAATATTGACCGGGCAGGGTTTGCAGTGACCGCAAT
>JAAZCB010000588.1 GCA_012513545.1 Clostridiaceae bacterium | reverse complement strand
GTCTTCGTCTACATCCATGTAGTTGGAAATAACCTTTATAATTTCTCCTTTGACCATTTCTAAAAACTGAGGAGAAACATTCGCTCTGTCGTGGATTAGTACAAGCTTAAGTCTTTCCTTCGCAAGATCCTTTGAGTTTTTTGATCTTGAAAACAATTTCGATAAATCTAGCAACATAAGCCTCCTCCTCTCAATTTACTCTCAACCCGAACAATTTCTTTATTTTAAACATGAAACCATCTTCAGTCTCAAGGTTTAACAGAGGAACATCCTCACCAAGTATCCTTCTCGTAATTCCTCTGTAAGCCTCTCCGGCAAGCGATTTAGTGTCGTTTACAGCAGGTTCTCCCTTGTTGGTTGATACTATTATCTTTTCATCATCAGGAACAACACCAATAAGGTCTATTGCAAGTATATCAATAATGTCATCTATTGTCATCATATCCCCACGCTTTACCATATCAGCCCTGACTCTGTTTATAAGCAGTTTTGGATTTCTAAGTTCATTAGCTTCCAATAACCCTATTATCCTGTCAGCGTCCCTTACAGCTGAAACTTCAGGAGTAGTGACAACTAACGCCCTGTCAGCACCGGCTATGGCATTTTTAAAGCCTTGTTCTATACCGGCAGGACAGTCCACAATAATAAAATCGTACTCCTGTCTTAACTCTTCACACAGCTTTATCATCTGTTCAGGTGTTACTGCCGATTTATCCCTCGTTTGGGCAGCAGGTAGAAGATATAAACCTTCATACCGTTTGTCCTTTATTAAAGCCTGTTTGACTCTGCATGTCCCTTCAACAACATCCACCAGATCATATACAATTCTATTCTCTAAACCCATTACAACATCAAGATTCCTTAACCCTATATCCGTATCAAGAAGAACAACTTTTTTACCTTTTAACGCAAGTCCTGTACCTATATTAGCTGTAGTTGTCGTTTTTCCAACGCCGCCCTTGCCTGAAGTAATGACTATAACCTCACCCATATGCAAACCTCCCAAAATGTAATCAACTAAGAACGTAAATAACTTGCAACAATCGTTCCTCATTGTATGTATTTAAAAAAAGAATATTTCCCAAGACTTAATTACTGGATAAAACATCAGGATCACCAAAAAATCCAGACGTTCCATCTTTAAGATTACAAACACACAGCATATAAACTTAATCCAAAACGGATTTTCCGGATAACATTGCTTTGTCAACTGTATACTTAAAGAAGTCATATACAAAATAAATATACATCCAATGATTACTCTCATTTAAACTATATATTTCTTTTTACCATTTGTCAATTCTTCATTTTGCAGAATAAAGCCTTAGTCTGTCATTACCTTTGCGGCAGATATCTGTCAATATATACCATATCCTCTTTTACATATGCCATCTCAGGGATAAACTGCCCTGGAATCCCACTCTCATCAGGGGGACGAGTTATTACATCTGCTATCCTCAACTGGGTTGGCTGCAGATTTAATGCAACGACGATTGCCTCTTTATTTCCATTGGCACCAGCATGTACCATACCTCTCAGTGTCCCCATCACAACAATATTACCTGTTGCTATCAGCTCACTTCCTGGATTAACATCTCCTACAACAACCAGGTTACCGTCGAAGTTAATCAATTGTCCGGAGCGCACAGTTCCTCTGTAAAACTTTGTAATTCCCTCCTCCAATCCCTTAAAGAAGAAATTACTCATTCTGATTTTTAAGGGTTGAGGAGCAGGTGCTTCATTTTCAACACGCACCGGTTGCTCGGTGTCTTCTTCAAAACTCTTAATCTTTGCTCCACTCTTACTTTGCAAAAGCTTCAATACCGCTTCTTCCTCCTTGGAGTCCAGCTTTTTACCCCGATATTTTACAGAAAGTGTAGCCCCTTTAAAAAATTTTCCTGCAGATGCTACCTTTTCTTCTATTTGCTGAAGAATTGAAGCAAAGTCTACTTCTTCCTTCATAATTATTGTAAGACAATTCAACGAACCTTTGAAAACTACACTACCCTCATTCATTTAAGCAAACCTCCAGTAATAAAGTCAATTTATTTTCTGCAGCCTTTAAACATCAAGCCAAGATGTTATCTGGTAAATATAACTTCATCTGCAATAACGCTATCTTTAGGCAATACGCCGCTGTTTAAGCCGAAATACTCTTTTAAGACATCTCTTGCTACCGGTGCTGCCAATGACCCCCACACTCCGCGTTCTATTACGACTGCCACAGCAATTTTAGGATTGTCGGCTGGAGCATACGCGATAAATAAACCATTAGAGGACTTCCCATATTTTTCCTGACCAGTTTCAGGTGTACCGGTTTTTCCTGCCACAACAAACGGAAAATCCTTAAAAATACTTGCAGCCGTACCGTCCTCCTGATTCGCAACGCTTACCATTCCTTTTTTTACTGCCTCAATTGTTTCTTTACTAACAGGTACCTTCTCATATTCAATCTCTGTTTCCTTTACCGTTGAACCATCGGCTGCTACTACCCTCTTCACTATATGCGGTTTATACCTGGTTCCGCCGTTGGCAATAGTACTGACATAGCTCGCCAGCTGAAGTGGGGTGAAAGCATTAAAGGACTGCCCTATTCCGGCCTGAACAGTATCTGCTGGAAACCATGCCTGATTTTCCTTTTCTGCAAATTTCAATTTTTTCGTATCCCTGTTGGCCCTGAATCCTTCAATCTCAAAGGGGACTTCTATTCCTGTTTTAGAACCCAATCCAAAAGCTTTTGCCCAGGTATCAAGCTTATCTATCCCTATTCTGTAAGCAACCTCGTTAAAATAATAGTTACAGGATTTTGCCAAAGCATCTGTCAGGCTTATATTGCCATGAGGCCCGCCATGGCATTTAAACCTCATACCGTGAACGGTATACGCTCCGGTACAGTATATTTTTGTTTTGTCGGTTATTGCACCTTCCTGAAGACCTGCTATTGCTGTTAAGGGTTTAAAAGTAGAACCCGGAGCATACGCTTCCTGTATAGCCCTGTTGAAAAACGGTTTATTTATGTTGTCATTCAGCATTGTTTGAAGCAATGTTTGTATCTGTACATCCTCAGGACCTGCAAGGTAAATCGAAGGATCATAGGAGGGATAGCCAGCCAGGGTTAAAACCTCTCCGTTACTGACATCAATAGCAACTACAGCTCCTGCACAAGCATCACCGTGGTTTGTTTTGTTATCGGCTTTTGACCGGATTTCCTCAATATTTTTCTGCAACGATTCCATAGCAGCCTTCTGAAGCCTGGAGTCAATAGTAAGAACAACATCATTGCCCGGTATGGCAGGTTTAATACCAACCTCATCCATAACCCTTCCGCTCGAATCAACCTCAACCCAACGCTTTCCATTGATCCCCCTCAAGTATTCTTCCTGATTCAGTTCTATTCCTGTCTTGCCTAATAGATCTGTCCTTTTATATCCTTTTTCTTTTAGCACCTCATATTCCTTCTCATCAATAATACGTACATATCCTAAAATATGTCCGTAAGGTTCTGCTTCTACGTACTCCCTGTGCGGAATCACATCGATTGCAACTCCCGGAAATTCCTGATGTCTTTCCTCAAGCTGAGCCACAGTTGCAGCACCGACATTTTTCGCCAGAAGAAGCAGGTCAACTTCCGTATAGCCCTTTATAAGCATTTCATACCTTATGCTCATAATTTTATAGGCTTCTTCATCAGAATACTTATCATCAATTTTGAATTTTTTCTTTCTGAAATAATTAAAGGTGTCCTGCGGCGTAGAAAGCAGTGCTGTTTCCTTTTCCACCAACACCATTTCTTTCTTCCATTTTTCAAGAGCCTGTTCATTATTCTTTATTGTCTTGCCGAAATCTATAGGGTTAAAGGTGAGGTATTTACCCAGATCACTTTCAATCGCCTCTCCGTTTTTTTCAAATATACTGACAAGCTTAAGTATCATATCATTGCGCTCTGCTTCCTTCATGCTGGTACGCGCAATACGGACTGCATACCCCATTCTGTTCACGGCAATGGGCAGCGAATTCCTGTCAAGAATATTTCCTCTGTTAGCTACTATTTCTCTTGTCCTTAAGAGTTTGTTCCGAGATTCTTCATCATATTCTTTACCATGGATAATCTGAAGATTTACAAGACGAAGTACAATAATCAAGAAAAAAGCCATAAACAACACAGCTATAATATCAAGTCTGCGGTTTATTCTTTCATTGACGTTTTCACTCAACTTCCCCCACCCCCTTGTGACACTTATATAGTAGCACACAATACTATTTGATGTTTAGCAATAATTTGCTACAAAAAGTAGTAATCAGTATTTTCTTAATGTCTTGTCCATACTTACAAACCATCTGTTGAGCTTGAGAACAACAGCAAAGATTAATACCGATACCCCACAGTTATACAGCGCCTCAGTCAATATCAAATGCCTGAAGGGATAGATCAAATCCACCGTACCCCTTACAATAGAATTCAGAAGATAGACAAAATATTCATAAATTATTGAAGACACAAAAGTAAAAAACAGAAGTATTAATATATTTTCCCTGTTAAGCCTTTTATTCATTGCCCCGATGCTAAATCCAAGATACATTCCCAATAAAGCATAAAAACCAAGCACTTTCCCGGACGCCATATCCTGAACCAGCCCGCTGAAAAAACCAATAGCTGCACCCTCAATATCATTGGTCAGCAAAGCAACAGTTACTATAAGTATAAGTAATAAATTGGGCTTGACATCAAATATTTTTATATAATTAAAAACAGTTGACTGAAGCAGAGCCATTATAAATATCAAGATTGAATAAGAAATTATTTTTACTCTCATTTTTCATTTTCGCCTGTTTTATCAACTTTTTTTTTGCTCTTTAATACAAAAACTTCATCAAGCCTTTTAAAATCCACAGCCGGTTTAATTATTGCATACCTGAAAAGTTCTCCGGTCTTCCTTCTTACCTCCATAACCTCGCCTAAAGTAATACCCTTTGGATAATAACCGCCCAAGCCTGATGTTTCAATGGTATCACCCACAGCTATATCGACATCGTTAAAAATCGAATTAGCCCTGCATAACCCCTGGTCTTTAAGCTTCATATCACCCTTCACATAAACTTCTTCATTTGTTTTAACAATTCTAGAGCTAACGGTACTGTCTTCATCAATAATTGATATAACCTTTGAAGACATCAGTTCCGCGCTTAAAATTCTACCTACAAGACCTTTACTTGTTACCACTGCATCATTATTTGACACACCGTCCTGTATGCCACGGTCAATTGTGAAAATATTAAACCAGTTCCCCATGTCCTTCGCTATTATGTTTGCACCAATCGGCTCATAGTCCTCAAAATGGTTTTTTATATTAAGCGCAAGTCTCAGCTCATCAATCTTAGCTTTATAACCGGATAGTTCCTTGTTTTCCTTTGATAGCTCGTCAATCTGAGCTTTAAGAAGATCATTCTCCTCCTTTAAAGCCTTAACATCACTGAAATAGACAAAAGTACCGTTAATCTTTTCTCCGGTGAAATCAAAAAACTTCTGAAACGGAGATAATATAACGCTTGTTGCATTACGAACCACGTTCAGTTTACTGTTTTGATTTGATGACAACCCCATAACAACTAAAATTACAACTGTTAGTGTAAATATTACAAAAAACTTATTTCTGATAAGCCTCAACAAAAGATTATATCTCCCTTCTATTTCAATTTCTTAGGAGAAATCAATACCTTCTTTAATGTTTCTATTTCCTCCAAAACCTTTCCCGATCCCATCACAACGCAATCAAGAGGTTTATCTGCTATTGATACAGGCATACCGGTTTCTCCCCTGATAAGCCTGTCAAGACCGCTCAAAAGTGCCCCTCCCCCTGTCAGCATTATGCCTCTGTCCATAATATCTGCCGCCAACTCCGGCGGAGTCTTTTCAAGCGTATATTTAATCGAGTCAACTATCGAATTTATTGGTTCCTTCAATGCTTCCGATATTTCTGAAGATGTAATTGTAATGTTTTTAGGAAGACCTGTTATCAAGTCTCTCCCCCTAGTACAATATAGTTGTAAGCAAACAGCAGACATTTATCTACTGTAGTTACCAAATCTTAATAAATTACATAACATTACATATCACTTCTAAACATTAAGCAAATCATTGGCTTCTTATCT
>JAAZCB010001423.1 GCA_012513545.1 Clostridiaceae bacterium | reverse complement strand
TGTGCCAGTCTTTGCAGCGGACCGGAAATATCAGGCATATATCGCATGATTCTGGCTGCGATTCTAATTATCAGTAAACCACCACCTGCAGGAGTCCATGCAAGGACGAGCTCAAGCAATGTTCTGACTAACGGCATGATCAACCGACCTGTTACTATACTGGGCCAGACATTACTGAGCAAAGGGTCTGAAGGTGACATCCTGTAGACAAGAGTGACATTGTTGACGAAATCAGACGCTGCACTCTCACCTGTCTGATCTCCTGCCTGAGCAGCAAGATCGATCAATTCCTGGTCAGAAATTCCCTGAGAAAGTCTTTCACTGATAATACGAATTGCCTGGATTACTTCCTGTGGTATCCCTTCGGTAATGATTTCCCATATGTTCCTGCTAAACCGTGCGGCTGAATCTACTGTGTCTATAATTTCATCGGAAGCACCCCATATCACTCCAATGGCGATTCCCAAGCCGTTCAGTTCTCTCTGATTGAATGCATTAGTGATGGAAGGTTCATGGATTGTCCCCAGTGACCTGATTAGTCCGGTTCGGAATCCATTAATAAAGGCAGATAAAATACTTCTCTCATCTACCTGTATGTTAAGACCGAAAACTCTTCTGACCGGTTCGGGTATCTCAAAAATCCGTCCTGATCCAAAATCAGCCTCAGGTATAAGGGATTCGACTGCCCGGGTAAAAGAATTAGGAGTACTTCTGTCAGTCTGACGTACTGTTACTATTTGCATGAGTTCCCGGATTCGGGTCCGTTTATGTACTTCAATTTCCTGATGCAGCATGGCGGGGTCGAAAAGAGAGAGCTGCATTCCCCGGTTGAGCGGTATGCCTGTTCTCTGTGAAAGACGGGTCAACACTTCCTGTTGCGCGGAACGCACAACATTTTCGATATCCTCCGGTAATGCTCCCAGTGCGCTCAGGCGCTCCATTATCCATTCAGTGTATCTATCCAGTGTCCACATAAGCAGTACTTTCGATAATAACTTTAAATAGTTCTGTTAGACATGTGCATAAGACGATTGCAATTTTCCCGGTTTGTTATCACCTTTCATCCCCTTCTGCCGGAATGGAGATAACACCTGAATTTCCTTTGACAATAATAACTTTATCTGCTGAAGGTTCATCAAGTACCGGAGTTTCAGAGGTAAGTCTCTGCGCATACCGCAGATTTTCCAGACGCAATTCTCTGATCTCCTCCTGGGCTCGTATTACATCAAGGCTACGATGAGCGAGTTTGAAATCTTCAAGCAGAGTCTGCTCTCCTTTGAGTGCTTCCATGTAAAGCTGACCTGTGGGTACAATGATCGTCTCCCGTGAGCTGTCCTGACCGTTTAATTTACGGAGTACCATCAAACGCAGCGCATCCCGCTCAGAATCACTGAGAGCCGCTTCTGGGTCGTTCCATATGGCCGATGCATATTCGAGCAATTCCTCTGCTGTGTATCCATCCTGAAGCCCGGGATCACGTACTCCAAAATAATCATCTATGTATTCCTGACTCATGAAGGTGGTGATATGTGAACATCTTTTCAGAGGGAAAATGATATAATTTCCTTTGTAACCCAAAGGCTTGTTTAAATCAGCTATCTCGATAAGTGGTTTTGTGGGCAGCGCAGCTGAAGCGTCAGGAGGAGTTGGAGGATCAATTTCTACTATGTATAACACTCCATCG
>JAAZCB010000587.1 GCA_012513545.1 Clostridiaceae bacterium | reverse complement strand
TTGGCAAAATAGGGTCTCCAGTAGTGGTCCCAAAACTACAGCTTCTAATATTTGTCTGTATATAGGCAGTATCATCAATGTCTCATTCGGTGTAGGCATAAATAAAATATCATATTTAGACAGATACAAATAGTACAAGGGAGTCCAAATAATCCAGAATGCCAGAAACAGTGTGAAAAGAGTTATAACCGAAGTAACAAAACTGCTTTTGCGTATTGAAGAAGCTGCTCTCATTTCAACAGAACAAATTCATAATAAAACTTCAACAATTCAACGTTCATGCTATACTCAATTAAAGTCTTATTAAGTTCAAGTTGTGCGCTCGTATAGTTACTTTTAGCAGAATTCATTGAATATGCATCTTATTGTCCTGCTTTATATTTTTCAAAAGCCAAATTAAAGGACTCTTCATAAGCCCTTACCATGTCTCTTGTTTCAAAAATTATATTAATCATGTTTAACAGATTATCCCTAATACTGTCGATATCCTTTTCTAAGGATTGAATTTCAGCACAATATGCCAATCTTGTAATATCCCTATCTATTTCAAAAATCTTAATCGTTGATCTGTTTTGCATTCGATCAAAAAATGGTATTGTTATGGTCAAACCAATTTGACTATTCTGATTATGCCTTACTTGAGCACTCAATGGGTATTCTTTTCCCGAATTTACATGATTGACAGCATTCACTAAATAGCGAGAGGATAAATTTGAGTTTAAACTTATTCTAGGCAAATAATTGGAGCTTTGTTTCTTAATCATATATTCAATCAATTTAAGATTCAAATCTCTTTCTGTTATCAATAGAAACGAAGAACTAATATTACTAGGGCCAAAATCAACAGTCGTGGTGAGAATTTCAAGAGAGTCTATCCTATTATAAAAGAATTTAGAAACTTTTAAACATAAAGTATCATTCCAATTCAGAATATTTGCGAAGTTCCTGTATTCATGAGCCAACTGCTTTTCTAACTGTAACATTGAGACTTTTTCCTTCTTTTCCTGAGCTTTCATCTCAAACATGAAGCTTCTAGACACAACTCCAGCATTAAGTCTTTCTTGAAGTTTCGAAATTTCTTTTCGTGTATTTGTCAACACATTATCAAAAATTGCAATATTTGTATCAATTAATTGGATACCATAATAACGTCTTATTATTTCAAGACCTATAAGTAACTTGTTTTTTTCAAGATTTAGCTTAGAAAGATCTAATTGCAAGTTTAATATTTTTCGATTATACAATCTGGAAAATCCCTCAAATACAACCAGCTCAGAGGTAACACTAACGCTTCCTTGGTGAATTTCTTTATTCTCCCATGTATATGTTTCATAATTTAATACACGGCCTGAGTTATAACTGTGATTGAACGTTGCAAATAAAGATGGAAGATAAGAGCTATTATGCTGTTTCAGGTATAATTTGTTTTTGATTGTTTCATTTTCTAGTATATCAACATCAAGATTGTTAATAAATGCATATTCTAAGCATTCTTCCAAAGTTAACATTGATTGAGAATAAGTTTCTGTAATAACCAAAAACAAAATTAAAAACACATTTACATATTTCATCCGTAGATAATTTTTGAAATTAGGCCGGATGGAACTCGCATGTGAGAATTTTCATCCGTGTTTGTGTTTAAGGAACATGCTCGTTTCATAATAAGAGAAGGTAATAAAAAGCCGGATGCCATAATTAATCCACAAAACTCACATAGAAAAAGTCTGATTTTGTTTCAGATTTAAAAAGCTCAAGTCCGTATTTTAATAAAAGAGTTTCCTGAAGGATTGCAATGTCGCTTTTGGGGATAATGATGTTGTGATATTCTTTATTGTCTGGCACAGAGACGCATTTGATGTCGTATAATATTTCAATTTTTTCTTCAAGTTCTTTTGTCGTTACGTCTTTGAGGGTAATCCATTCTTGTTGCTCTTCTGTTTGTGGAGGTATCGATGCTTTGGGGCCGATAGGGTTGGATACATTTCTTTCCATCAAAACCCAAGTCCCCTGGGGTACAATATGCAAATCAGCTTTTAGGTTATACTTTTTGAATATTTCCTGAAGTATAAAATGATGGTTTTGTCTTTTATTTCTGTTTTTCTGAGGTAAGGTTTTGAATGTAATGTTCAGTTTCTTATCTCTGATTTCGTTGTTCTCAAAAATAACGGTTGCCATGTTGGTATTGGCCAACTTGGTGAAAACTTCTTCCAGTGGGGTATTTTCAAAAAATATTTCGTCGGCTGATATTTTGTAACTGTTTATGACACCCTCTCCTTCTTCATCAATCTTTAGGGTATATTCGACAGGTGGCCAGCTTATTCCAGGGTAGTCAATTTTAAATTCAGTTGTATGAATATTGAAACTTAATAATTCCGGATAAATCAGGAACAGAACAAGTGGATAGAAAACTATATTGTGCAGTACGTGTAACCATAAGCCCCATTTAAATCCGGATACGACTCTCAGGTAACCAACGTTTAATCCCAGTACTATTTGAGGAGCAATTATGATTGGTGAAAGAATTAAGTTTGAAATGGACAGGTTGTGATTGAAGATGTGAATGCCTCCGAAAACGATTGTAGTAATATAGAATACGACCGGAAATCGTCGGTTCCATGTATTCTTGATAGCCTTATTTATTTTATTACTGAAAACAAGGTATGCTGTCAACAATAGAAGCCCTGAGGAGGTGAAAATGGTAATTGTAAGATGGGTTTTGGAGGATAATGCCAATTCAGCGGTAAGATATACTATCAATGTGATAATTGATAGTATCAGATTCCGCTTTTTTGGCAGCAAATGTAACCTGAATATGACTTCTTCAATAACAGGAATAAGTAACACTATGGAGATTATAATCGAAATCACTATCACGGGATTTGCAGCATCGGGTTTGGGAAACAGGTTTGTTTGAATTATCCCGAAGTGGTTTAAATAATATTGAATGCCTAAAAAGAATGCTGCCGCGATGATGTTTACACAAAATACAATTAATAGCCTTGTAAGTTTTGCCGCTGTATTTGAGGATACTTGTTCCGGACTCGGGTTTAACAGAAATTTCCAGAGTAGTAATATTTCATTCATTTTTTTTAGTGAACTCATAATAAGTATTCGATAAAAAATAGTTTTAATTATTTTGTAACTTTGTGTCTATTATGGGACGTCAATCCCCCGGTTTTAACATCAGATTAGCTCAACTGCCAAAATACATAAAACCGTTTTTTGACTAAAAAACACATTCTTCTCGCATTCTTAAGATTACTATTAGGCACATATTAATTGTCACTGCTGTCCCGTTAAAAGTCGCTGGGACTGAATAACATAGGATAGTCGCTCTTAGTTTTTGTTGCGTCAACTTTGTTAAATATCTCATTTATAGG
>JAAZCB010000586.1 GCA_012513545.1 Clostridiaceae bacterium | reverse complement strand
GGTTCAACCTGTGCAGTTATGATAGAACCCATACAGGGTGAAAGCGGAGTAAACCTTACAACCTCTGAGTATATGAAGGGTGTACGGGAGCTTTGTGATAAAAAGGGAGTGCTTTTAATATTTGATGAAGTTCAAAGCGGACTTGGAAGGACAGGTAAACTGTTTGCGTACGAGCATCTTGGTGTGGAACCTGATATATTTACACTGGCAAAAGCATTGGACGGAGGTTTCCCAATAGGAGCCCTTTGTGCCAAAGACCATGTTGCAGGTGCCTTTGAACCAGGTGACCACGGTTCAACCTTTGGTGGTAATCCGCTTGCCTGCGCAGCAGGATTAGCCGTAATGGACATTATGCTAAATGAAAACCTTGTTCAAAACTCAGAAAAAATGGGAAATTACTTTTTGGAGAAGCTCTCTTCCTTGGCTGAAAAATACAGCTTTATAAAGGAAGTACGTGGAAAGGGCTTAATGATAGGTATACAATTGTCCATAGAAGAAGCTGCTTCCATAAAGGAAAAATGCTTTAATAAAGGCTATCTGGTAGGTTCAGTCGGCAAAGATATCATAAGGCTTCTGCCGCCGCTAATAATTACAAAACAGGATATTGATGAAATTACAGAAGTACTGGACTCTATTCTGTCAGAATATAATAATTAACTGCAGTCTTGATGAATATTGAAAATTGGCTTATGATTTAATAATATCGGACTTATGAGGAGGAAACAATAATGGAACATTTACTTAGTATACACCACCTTTCCTTTGATGAGGTGGAGTCAATTCTTACACTTTCAGAGAAGCTGAAGAAACAGCAAAAAGAAGGTGTACAGCATCATATGTTAAAGGGTAAGACTCTTGGAATGATTTTTACCAAATCATCAACAAGAACCAGAGTTTCATTTGAAGTCGGCATGTATCAGCTTGGCGGGTATCCCCTTTTTCTGAGTTCAAACGACATCCAGCTTGGACGTGGTGAAACCATATATGATACAGCACAAGTTCTTTCAAGATATATTAATGGTATTATGATAAGGACCTTTAATCAAAGTGATGTTGAAGAACTTGCAAAGTATGGAAATATACCGGTCATAAACGGGCTTACCGATTTGTTGCATCCTTGCCAGATACTTGCTGACCTGTTCACAGTATACGAACACAAGGGAACGCTTAAGGGTCTGAAGATGGCATACCTTGGAGATGGAAACAACATTGCAAATTCACTTCTGCATGGCTGTGCAAAGGTTGGTATGGACATATCTGTCGCCTCTCCAAAAGGCTACCAGTGCGATGAACAAATTGTGGATGAGGCCAGGGAGGATGCCAAAAAAACCGGTTCAAGGATTGTAATGACGGATGACCCGGTTAAAGCAATTACTGATGCAGATGTTGTTTATACCGATACCTGGGTCAGTATGGGTCAGGAAGAAGAAAAGGAAACCAGAATAAAAGCCTTTATACCTTACCAGGTTGATGATAACCTCTTCTCAAAAGCAAAGGAAGATGCTATTTTTCTTCACTGTCTTCCGGCATACAGAGGTTACGAGGTCTCTGAAAGTATTATAGACGGACCTCAGTCTGTTGTCTTTGATGAAGCAGAAAACAGACTTCATGTTCAAACGGCAGTTATGGCATTATTAATGGGATGATTGGTGTGGTGGTTGATATGAATTACTCATTTGTAATAAGAAGGGCAAATATAGAGGATGCCGAGTCAATACAAACAATTACCAAAGAGGCGTTCAAAAAATACATGGAGGACACAGGGCTTACCGAAACGATGGAAGCCCTGCTCGAATCCCTTGATGATATAAAGAAAGACATTGAAACAAAGGATGTTTTTGTTGCATTTATTGACAATACACCGGTAGGAACCATCCGAGTCCAGATTATGCCTGATAATTCAGCATACATAAGCAGGTTCGGAGTCAGCCTGAAGTTTCACAATATCGGAATTGGGAAATCCCTTATGAACCTTGTAGATAAACTGCTTATTGCAAAAGGCATAAATAAGGTTTTCCTTCATACTGCCTCCAGCTATAAGGACCTGGTTCGTTTTTACTATGGCAGGGGTTTTTATATTGACTCGACAACCAAAGACAGAGGTTATGTCCGGGCATTACTTGTAAAGGAATACAAGCAGGCATAAAAATAAAAGTCTAGAATGCAATGACTTTTATCTGATCTGCGTTTGCGCCAAAACAATCACACAAAACCGTAAAGGCGAAACAAAGACAGTCACTAAGAAAATTGTAAATAATCTAATCATTGACCAGAAAGTCTATGACTCGTTAAAAAGCTGGAAACCATCAATAGAGGAAGTACCTGAGCGGTCATAGTAATTCATAGATTATGTTTTATCAAATACTTAGTGATAAATAATACACAAGAATAGACCTGGATTGAACGCCTTATTGTTCAACAGTCAATAGTCCGTTCTCCATGCAGGTTAAAAAATCCAGGTTCCGTCTTGTGCCAGCAAAATCTATTTCAAGAAGAGTCTGCCCGTTATTTTTTTCATAAATTGCAGCAATAACGCCCTTGCCAAACTTTTTATGAACCACAATCACACCCTCTCCATAATCCTTTATAGCTTCACTGTTAATGCATGCCGATACTTCACTAACAAATAACGATTCAGGTTCAATAGCACCATTTCTATTTTCGGGATAAACCAGATACAAATATTCCCTTGCCCTTGTCATGCCCACATAAAACAGTCTTCGTTCCTCCTCAAGAAGGGAATCGTCCTTGCTGTTTTTTGAGGTATTCAGTGCGTATTTTCCCGGAATTTCCGTATTACTTAAATCCAACATAATAACTAAGTCGTATTCCAATCCTTTTGAGGAGTGGATAGTGGTTAGGGTCACGTTTCCTTTGCGGTATTCAGGTATTGTGTTTTCCAGAAGTGTCTCAAGCATATTGCATCTTTCCAAAAACAGAGGTTTTCCATCTCAAACCTTGCAGCTCTGTTAAAAGTCAGTGTTAGTATACTCTCGGGATCCACACCAGCCTTCATAACAAGAAAAGCAGTTCTTGCAGTAATCACCGTTGTCTTGCCGCTGCCCGGCCCTGCAAGTACTAATGCCGGACCATCTCCATGAGTTGCTGCACTAAGCTGCTGCTCAGTAAGCTCTATTTTATATTTTGAACCAAGCATATTTATTACACTCAAAACTAATCCACCTTCATAGTTGTGTAGCATTTCAATGGCATCGCCTTATAAAATAATCACTATCAACATATTTAATCTGGTTGTGATTCGCAACTCAGGTATCTGCTCCTTTGACCTTCATAAAAAAGGCTCAGTCTGTGCAAAGCCCTGGTACATGCAATATACAAAAGTCTTTTGTCAAGCTCTGTATTATACTGGCTGTCATCAACTTCATAAACCAGGACAGCATCAAACTCAAGGCCTTTTGCCGCATACACGGGCATAACCAGACAAACCCTGTCATCTTCAAACTCACCTCCGAGTGTTAGTTTGATGTCTGTTTTTGCCTTTAAACTCTGATATATGGATTTTGCCTGGAAAAATGTCTTGCATAGTATTGCAATCCGTTCAAAACCATCCTTGAAATATGAACCTATTCTGTCGAGCATAAAACTCTCGAGCTCTTCTTTTGAAGAAGCTTCTACTATCTCCGGCTCCTTTTCATGTCTTGGAAACGAAATACAGTCCTCCATTCCTCCTGCAATTTGCTTTGCAAACTCGTTTATCTCGTAGGAAGACCTGTAGCTCCTTAATAAGGAAAGTTTTACTGTTTTCTTTTTCTCCAGAACAACCGGTATTTCATCATATATCGAGAGCTCTCCCTTTCTTTCTATAGACTGGGCAATATCCCCGACAACCGTATATTTCGCATCTTTATACAGCTCCCGGATTATTGCAAACTGAAGGGGATAATAGTCCTGAACCTCATCGATAACCACCTGACGGATATCCGAATTTGAGTCCGCCCCAAAAGCTTTTATTTTCAAATAAGCTATTGCAGTCCAGTCTTCATAGTTTATGATTCTGTTTTTAAAACCCTTTACGGTATGTTCAATCATTTTCTCTATGTCCTGTGGCAGTTCAAGTTCCTCTGACAGTTTGAGAAACAGTCCCGAACTGCGAAACAAGCCTTCATACATGTCTATAACGTCAATTCTGGTAGTCCTGCCAAGCCTTTGTGAGAAAGCCTCACTGTTCTTCATCAGCATTCGCCGGGCATGTGACTTTACTTCAAATTCATGGCCGTCACTTTGAGCTGTTATCTTCTCAAGATTACCAAGGCGTTTTTTTCTCAAATTTCCAATTGCCTCAAATATTCTGTTTTCAATACGGCTAAGTCTTTTTGCCATAGGCATTCCGGTTTTATTATATAAAAACTCGCCCTTTAATTCCTGACTGTTAAAAATCACCTTGTTATTGTAATAAACATCATCAAACTTTATAATCTTGCGTTCATAATAATCAAGATACCTGTCAAGTATAGTCTTAAAGGCAGCAGAGCCCTTGAACTGTACCCATCCGGCAACGGTTTCCCCGTCAGTATCAGACCGTCCGGCTATACATTCCTCAAGCAGCTTATCCCTGTTTCTGAACCTGTAAATCCGCGTTGATAACTCGCTTGCAAGGTAGTCCTTAATAATACTTTCAAGGGTTGAGTTCTCAATGTTTTCTTCTCCCAGTTCAGGAAGCACGTGCCCGATATAATTGCCAAAAGCATTATTAGGCGACATGATGAGTATATTATTTGATGAAAGCTTTGAGGTCATTCCTTCGTACATGAGGAACGCTATCCTATGAAGAGCAATTGAAGTTTTGCCGCTTCCCGCCACCCCCTGAACAATAAGCAAATCACTTTCGGTATCTCTTATAATGATATCCTGTTCGCGTTGAATAGTTTCAATAATTGTCCTCATTACGGGAGATGAATTACGTCCAAGAACCTCCTGGAGAATTTCATCACTTATTTGAAGATTACAGTCAAAATAATATACCAGCCGGGATTTTACTATCTTATACTGCCGTTTTAATGAGATCTCACCGTGGATTTCTCCAACTGGGGCTGTAAAATACGAAGGCCCGGGCTCGAATCTGTAAAACAAGCTGGAAATTGGCGCCCTCCAGTCATATATGGCAATTGAATTGTCCGAGGGGTTAATGACGTTTGACTTACCGATATAGATTTTTTCTTTAAGCGAATATCCCTCTTCTGTAAAGTCGATCCGTCCAAAGTATGGAGCTTCCAGTAAGCCGTTGTATTTATCAATCCTGTTTTTTGAACTCTCATAATCTATAGTGCGGCTTTGTACCTGCTGAGCATGCTGATTCATCTCTATAAGCCTGTCAAAATCATTTGAAAAATGGACTGATTCCTCCCACATGTTTTTGCGGGAATCTATCAATTCCTTTTTTCTATTGATGAGTTTTTTGGTTTCTGCTTCTATAAGACGGTTTAGTAGTTCTATGATTTCACTTAAGTACTTGTGCTCTTCATTATTTGTATTGTTCATAGCGTCCAAAAGTGCTCCTCCCCCCTATAAGAATACACTATTATAACTCTCCACCTCAAAAGAAATCCGGCACGTATTAAGTCATTGCTTCTTTAAGAACTTAATTTTAGCACACCTGTACATGTTGTCAAGGTATCCAAAATAGTTCAATCATTACTCCTTACGGTTGGTTATATTATACTCCATAATATCGACAGCTTCATATATATTATTCATATATTTAAATTTTTAAGAACTATTGCATTTAAATTAAGGTTGAATTATAATCAAAGTGAGTACTCACTCATTTTTTTGAATACAGGGAGGATCTTATGGAATCATCCTATATTAACGATTTAAATGTCTCTGAAAAGGAAAAGAAAATACTCGAAGCTGCTATAACAGTCTTTTCCGAAAAAGGATTCAGCGCAGCAACCACAAACGAAATTGCCAGGAACGCCGGAATTGCTGAGGGAACAATTTTCAGGTATTTTAAAACCAAAAAGGATATTTTAAGAGGGATAATGATTCAAACAATAAATATTATGGGTGGAAAACTGGTTATCCAGCCTCTTGAGAAAATTCTACTCACATCAGATAAGGTAGATATAAGACAGATAATCAAGGATGTAATTTATGACAGGATCAAGCTGCTTGACACCATCTTTCCCATGGCAAGAATTGTACTGACAGAGGCTCTTTACCATGAAGATATCAGAGAAGCCATTTTTGAAAATATCATAATAAAATCACTTGAAATGTTTAAAACGTTTCATTCCCATATGACAGAAAAAGGTTTGCTGCGGGATGATGTTGAGCCTGAGGCTATATTCAGAAGCGTCCTTGGAAACATCTTTATCCTTATAGCCCAGAAGAAACTTTTCGGCGACAAGTTCAGGATGGATGACTTTGATGCAGAAATAGACAGAATGGTAGACGTACTGCTGTATGGTATATCAAATAGCCAAAGCCCTATTGGTAATGACTAACACAATTAATCCAAGAAATTTCAATCCGTTTTATATGGAGGTGTTTTATAATGCTCTCAGGAAAGCATATTCTTAAGCTGGTTGCAATAATACTGGCCGTATTAACCCTTTCAGCCTGTAAAAACGATAAAGAGCTTGTATTAATCGGAGTAGTCGAGTCTGTAATGATCGATGCAAATTCCGAAGTATCCGGAAAGGTTATTGATATTAATATAGATGAAGGCGCCCCTGTAAAAAAAGGCGATGTCCTGGCTACAATAGATTCTTCAATGCACGAGTTATCCCTTAAGCAGCAGGAAGCCGTTGTAAGAATTAAAGCAGCAAAGCTCGAGGAACTGAAGCTTGGTTCAAGAGAACAGCAGATAAAACAGGCAGAAGCCGCTGCAAAGGCAGCAAAAGCAAAACTTGATGAATTAAAGGCTGGCAGCAGACCCGAGCAGATAAAGCAGGCTGAAGCTGCTGTTGAAAGTGCCAGAGCCAATCTTGAAAGTAACGAAATGAACTACAATTATTTATTGGAAAAATATACTACCATAAAGGCTCTTTATGAATCCAATGCCGCATCTAAAAATGAACTTGACGATATTAGGGTCAAGACGGAAACATCCCAAAAACAGCTGAAAGCCTCAATGGAACAGCTCAATAGCGCCGCATACCAGCTGGAGCTTCTGAAAAATGGAGCAACCTCCGAAGCTGTAAAGGCTGCTGAAGCCAACTTTGAACAGTCTCAGGCACAGCTCGAATTGTTGAAATCAGGTTCAACCGAACAGGCATTAAACGCAGCACAGGCCGATTTTGAGCAGTCTCTGGCGCTTCTGGAACAGTTAAAGCTTACTCTTTCAAAATACAGCATACGCTCTGAAATTGATGGCACATACGTATCAAGGAGTGTTAATATAGGCGACATTGTAAGTCCAGGTACAAATATAGGAAGTGTTTCAGACCTTTCCGATCTCAGAGTTAATATTTTCATACCCCGTCACAGCCTGAAATATATTAGTCTGGGACAGGAATTGAATCTTTCGTCTTCCGGAGAAAACATCAAGGGTATTATTGATTTTATATCTTCCGAGGCGGAATTTACTCCAAAAAACGTAGAAACAACTGAGGCTAAAGAAAACATGGTTTTCAAGGTAAGGATTGGCCTAAAGGCTAATGACGTGAACCTCAAACCCGGAATGCTTGTTGACGCTTATATTCCTACAGGGGGTAAGTAGTATGGAATATGCTATTGAAGTATCAAACCTGGTTAAGAAATTCGGAAGCTTTACCGCTGTAGACAACATAAGTTTTAAAATTCCCCAAGGCAGCATATTCGGCTTTCTAGGTCCGAATGGATCAGGCAAGTCGACAACAATAAGGATTCTCTGCGGAGCGCTGCACCCTACTTCGGGGGAGGCCAGAGTCATGGGATATGATGTTGTCAAAAGCGCTGAAAAGGTACGGCAGAATATAGGCTATATGTCCCAGCGGTTTTCACTTTATGAAGACCTGACCGTAGAAGAAAATCTTGATTTTTATGCAGGTATTTATGGCCTTGACAAGGCTACTTCCTGCGATAGAAAAAAAGAGCTTATTATAATGGCAAATCTTAACGGAAAGGAAAAGAGTCTGGCAGGTACTCTTTCAGGCGGCTGGAAACAGCGTCTTGCACTTGGCTGTGCCTTGATTCACAAACCCCGCCTGCTTATACTTGATGAACCTACCGCAGGTGTTGATCCAGTTTCCAGACGCGTTTTCTGGGAAATTATCCACGCCCTGGCACGCCAAGGCATTACCATTCTGGTTACCACCCATTACATGGATGAAGCTGAAAGCTGTGATATAATTGGCTTCATATTTAACGGTAAACTGATTAATATTTCAACTCCCAGAGAACTGCTTGAAAATGAAAATGCCAAAAATCTGGAAGACATTTTCATTTCCTATGTAGAAAGAATTACAAACAGAAAAGTAAGCTCAACTTATAAGGAAATGAAATTTTTAAACGATGACAACTGAAGATTCATCGGACTCTTTCATGCACTTTGGAGGTATATATGAAAACAGGACCTTTCAGCTTAAAGCGTTTTTTTTCCATAGTAAGAAAAGAATTTATCCAGGTAAAAAGAGACCCTGTAAGTCTAAGGATCCCTTTTGTGATGCCTGTAGTAATGATGCTGCTTTTTGGCTATGCTGTAACAACTGAGGTTGATATGATACCTACAGCGGTATTTGATCAGTCTCAAACAGCCCAAAGCAGGGAATACATTGAAAAATTCAAGGTTTCAGACTATTTTAATATCACCTGCCAGGTATCCAGTGAAAAGGAAATTTCCGTTCTGATAGATAACGGCTCAGTTAAGGCAGCCCTTATAATTCCCTCTGATTACTCAGTGGCCTTGCAGAAGAACAAAACGCCCGACACCCTTCTGCTAATTGACGGAACTGACCCGACTACAGCTAGAACAGCTCTTAACAGCGGCCTTTTAGTTTCAGAAATGTACACGCGTACGCTGAGGGAAGATTTCCTTAGAAAGGCCGGAGTATCTGCAATAAAAGCCCCCGGCGTCATTCTTAATACAAAGGTATGGTATAACCCAAACATGGAGAGTAATAAGTTTACAGTCCCGGGCCTTGTCGGACTCATACTTCAGAACATTACAATAATGCTGACAGCCTTTGCTCTTGTACGGGAAAAGGAGCGCGGCACAATTGAACAACTAATCGTCACTCCCATAAAACCCGCGGAGTTAATTCTCGGTAAGCTTGTTCCTTATGTGTTTATAGGCTACACCGGCTTCCTCTTTGCACTGGCTTTATGCATATTCTGGTTCAAGGTACAGGTAGCCGGAAGTATTGCTCTGCTACTGCTCCTGGGCTTTCTATTCGTTTACTGCTCATTATCCATTGGGATGCTTATATCAACCTTTGCAAAAAATCAACTCCAGGCTATGATGGTTATGATTATTGTGCTTTTACCCAGCATACTGCTATCGGGTTTCATATTCCCAAGAGACGCAATGCCACTCCCTATAAAGCTTTCCGGTTATTTGATTCCCTTGACGTATTTTCTTAATATTGTAAGGGGAATTGTTTTAAAAGGTGTGGGAATTGATTTTCTGTGGAATGATGTTATCGCTCTATTAATATTTACTGTAATTATATTGGCAACTGCAACGTTACGCTTCAGAAAAAGTCTTGATTAGCCGCAAGTATATATTATTTAGTCCTTCAAAAAAGTTTAATAAAAATTAATTTGAATTTCCATGAACATAATTATATAATATTCTCATTCTAGAGATTTATGATTTATGTGCAAGAGGAAAGTAGTTTTATATAACAGTAAGAAGCATCAAACAGTAATTAAACAAACATATCAAAATTGAATATGCTTTCTTCTTATAACACGAGGTGGTAATATGCCTAATTTGAAATCGTCAAAACCAAAAAGAGCTATTTTATTATTGATAGGTTTGATTATAGTGGTTTTAAGTTTTTCGTTCATTTATAAAATGTCTTCACAGGATGGTTATAGGTCAAATGCTGTTTCAAAAAGAGTAGTACACTTTTTTAGAGATAATGTAGATATACTCGATGCAATAAACCAAAACCCTTATATAAACAGCATCAATTTTAATATAATCGTTCGTAAAATTGCCCACTTTACCGAATATTTTTTCCTTTTCCTTATTGTTCATATTGTCCTGTCTTTTACGAAACTCAATGACAAAAGGAAAAAGTTCATTTCATTGTTTTCATGTGTACTCTTTGCTGTAACTGATGAGTTTCATCAGCTTTTTGTAAGCGGAAGAACGCCATTGATAACGGATATTATAATAGACTCACTCGGCGCGCTTACTGCCATGCAGTTAATTTCGGTTCTTAAAAAAAGAGAGCAGAAAGCCAGCGACTGAGTATTACGAGCCTGTGCAGGAATAAGTCAACAGCATTTTACAACATTAAGGTTTTTTATACCTTTGTAGAAATGAAATCAATAGTAATTTTATAAGTCCACTACTGACAAATAAAATAAAAAGCTTCGGGACATCGAGTCCCTCGCTTTATGCCGGATTTCCCTTCGGGAAATGGCCCTAAGTATAAGGGTACACAAGATGAGTGTACCCTTTAATAAAACACGGTTTACACAACTGTGAAGCGATTTACCTGTTTTCCATCGGTAAATACTCTCGTCTTGCTGCAATACTCTTATATGCAGGTCTTATTATCTTCCCCTCATTAACCAACTCTTCGATACGATGGGCACTCCAGCCTGCAATTCTGGAAATTGCAAAAATAGGCGTATACATTTCAGGGGGTATGCCCAGCATCCTGTATACAAATCCTGAGTAAAAGTCTACATTAGCACTTACACCCTTGTACATTTTACGTGCCCCTCCAATTACCTGAGGCGCCATTTTTTCTACTTTAGAATACAACCTGAATTCTTTTTCAAGACCTTTTTCCTTTGCCAGTCTGGCTACATGTTCCTTAAATATTACGGCTCTGGGATCGGATATTGAATATACGGCATGTCCTATACCATAAATAAGTCCTGACCTGTCAAAGGCCTCCTTGTTAAGAAGTTTTTTAAGATAATTTTCCACTTCCTCATCGTCTTCCCAGTCCTTCAGGTTACTTTTCATGTCATCAAACATCTGGGAAACCTTCATGCTGGCCCCTCCGTGCTTAGGTCCCTTCAATGAACCAAGTGCCGCTGCAATAGCAGAGTATGTGTCCGTCCCGGAAGAGGTTACGACATGAGTTACAAAGGTCGAATTATTCCCTCCCCCATGTTCTGCATGCAGCACAAGGGCAAGGTCTAATAGCCTTGCTTCAAGCTTGGTGTACTTACTATCAGGCCTTATCATATGCAGTATGTTTTCTGC
>JAAZCB010000585.1 GCA_012513545.1 Clostridiaceae bacterium | reverse complement strand
GTTTGTTCAGTTAAGAATACATCGGCACTTGCAGTAGCACCAACAGAAATCCCTAATAAAAGAGTAACAATGTTAATTAATTCATTTTGAACCATTTTACTCAATCTTTCAACAACTCCAGATTCTCTTAATAAATTTCCAAGCATCAAACAACCAATTAATGTAGTAGCTGACGGTACGATTAATGAAGTTACAACTGCTATCACAATTGGAAAAATTATTTTTTCTTTCTTAGACACACTTCTTAGTTGTTTCATTGTAATTTTTCTTTCCTTATTTGTTGTCAAGGCTCTCATAATTGGTGGTTGAATAACTGGTATCAACGCCATATATGAATAAGCTGCGATAGCAATTGCTCCTAATAAATGAGGAGCTAACTTTGTTGTAAGATAAATAGCTGTTGGTCCGTCGGCTCCTCCAATAATTCCGATTGAACCAGCTTCTTGGGGCAAAAAACCAAGTGCTATTGCGATAAAGTAAGTAATAAAAATACCTAACTGGGCAGCAGCACCCAACATTAAACTTTTTGGATTTGCAATAAGTGGTCCAAAATCAGTCATTGCTCCGATTCCAATAAAAATTATACATGGATAAACTCCAAATTTTACACCGAGATATAAATAATCAACCAAACCTGCCTTTGCAAAAAAATCAGCCCATTGAATTTCGCCTTCAGCAAATAATTCAGGAGAAAACATTCCACCACCTGGCATATTCGACAAAAGCATTCCAAAAGCAATAGGTAAGAGCAGAAGAGGTTCATATTGCTTCACAATTGCTAAATATAAAAGAAAACAGCTAACAACAATCATTATCAGAGCTTTCCAATTTGTTGTGAATAAAGAATAAATACCTGAATCTTTTGCAAACCTTATCATATTTTCTTTCACATCAAAACCTTGATCTTGCTCAGCACTTGTTGATTTTTCACTTGGCACTACTGTTTGCTCGATTGTGGTTATTTGATTACTATCGGTAGAATTGACAGACTTTGCATTTATAAGCGGACTTAAAATTACTAAAAAAGCAAGTACAAATATTAAAAGTAAAACTTTTTTTATTGATTTCATAGCAACAACTAATTAACAATTTTTATTTTCCCAAACTTACGAGTTCATCACCTAACATAACAACATCACCAGCTTTAACAAATACTTTTTCTACAACTCCATCATGAGGTGCAAGTATATTGTTTTCCATTTTCATTGCTTCGATAATGATTAAAATATCGCCACGTTTAACTTGAGAATTTGACTCTACTTCTACTTTAAGAACATTACCTGGTAATGGTGAAGTGATTACCTCTTTTGCTCCAGAACTTTTAGCTTCAACTACAGGCTCGCTTTTTGGCTGTTCGGTAGTAGAAACTACTTTCTTTTTTACTACTGTTGTAGGAGTATTACCATCAATAACATCTTCAATCAATACATTATATTTATTACCATTGACTGACACATCAGCCACACCATCATTCACATCTACATCAACATTATAGACTTTGTCAGCAATTTTTAAAACATACTTTTTCATTGTAAATAGTAATTTAAGTTAT
>JAAZCB010000584.1 GCA_012513545.1 Clostridiaceae bacterium | reverse complement strand
TCACAGGGGGATCCCTATATTTACACCGATTATTGATACAAGTACCTATAATTGACTTTCTGTCTCTAGAAACTTGCTTTTGCTTAAGATATTTATCTAAAATACCTTCAAGTAGTTCAAATAGTTTGTAATTTGCATCTTTTTCATTATAATTAAGTGATATTAATTGAAAGTAATCCTCTCTCTCAATCTCTTTTTCAAGTGCATCATTTTTATAAATCCAAGATTCAAAATCCTTATGACCTATCTTCCCATCAAACAGTTGGTAAATAACTTCTACAAATTCTTTTGAAATACTATACATAACTTTTCTCCCTCGTTAGAAGTAACCTCTTCAGCTTTCAAAATAAACTTTATTGTAGAAAGCATCCAGTTTATTTTTTACTCATTTTAAAATTCTTAATATTTTCACAAATAAACTAATCAATAAATCAATTAATTAGGCTCCAATCTTAATTACAATTCTATCATATTCTCCTATAAAATTGAATAAAAGAGAATCCCTAAACCTTCTGAATCAAAATTTAAGTCAACCTCTCTTTAAATGAAACTGACTCAACATAGGCTTTATGAGAAAAATATCCTTAGCATTTCCGCTAAAAGGTGCAACCACCTAAAAAAATGCAACCACCTTGCACCAATTTGCAACCGGTGGTTGCATTCACACCAACATTTACCATCCTATTTCGAAATTCCACCAACCATTCAACCCCATATTTACCCCTAAAAACAACAAAAGCCCTTGAAATCAAGGACTTTACATTGTATTAAAATTGTAGTTTTAATATGGCTGCGGGTCAAGGATTTGAACCCTGACAGACTGATCCAGAGTCAGTTGTGCTACCATTACACAAACCCGCAATACTCAAGCAAAAAAAATTATAACACAGTTCCTCAGGTAATGCAACGGTAATTTTATGAAAATGTTAAGAATTTTTATTTTATTCGCATTAATAACAAACCAATTATTTGAATAAGACTCATCTGATGTACACTTTATATATTATTGCCGCCAGTTCAGCCCTTGATGCATATCCTCCGGGATTTATCACGTTCTTGTTTCCAACAACTATACCTTCCCTGACAAGGGTTGCAACCCCTTCAAGAGCATAAGGAGCAATCTTCGACTTATCCGAAAAAATATCAATATCTGCTTCTGTTCCAACACCGGTAATTTTGCCGGAAATTTTCAAAGCATTTGTTGTAAGCACCATCATATCCTGTCTTGTAATCTTGGCCTTTGGGTTAAACTTATTGTTACCCACTCCCCCGGTTATCCCAAGTTTTTTAGCTATACCTACAAAATTTGCATAGTATGAAGAAGCAGGTATATCATCAAAGTTGGAATTAAAACTTGCTGTTAATCCTAGAGCTTTTATCAGAAGTACAATAAAATCCGCCCTCGTTATGTCTGCCGAAGGTGTGAATGTCTTTTGTGACGTGCCGTTTATAACTCCTTTTGACGCCAGTACCTCAATTTGTTTTTTAGCCCAGGAATACTTGTCTATATCATCAAATTTTTTATGTACATAAGAAATAACAAATTTATTGAAATGAGTTGCAGTAAATGTAACTGTACCCGAGTCATATTTCCCGCTTGGAACAGGCAATACCTTGCCCGATTCATCGATATACCTTACTACTATATGTTCAGGACTGGCAAGCTCTTCTTTGGAAGGTGTATAAGGTATTGATACAGAAACGGGAGCATCAGGGTTGCTCCATGGAATCCTTCCCCTTCCGGAGGATAAAAACAAATCCAGAACTGGTCTTTTGCTGCCAAGCTCTGCTCTTAAAGAACTGCTCATATTGTCGCTGGATTCCCCCTTGAAGCAAACAGCGATATCATCAACTCCGACTAATCCTTCCTGTCCTTGTGCATTATTCAACATATTTGAGGGTATTGCAACTGTTCCCATTTTTGTTTTTATATTTATCCTGTATGAAAAAAAGCCTGAAGACAACACTTCCTTTGGTATTTCCTGCACATATGACTCAGCCTTAGAGACTTCACCAACATTCAAATAAACCGTCCTAACAGTTCCTGAAGCTCCTTTAAGAGCTACGTCTATATTATTTGACCTTACAATCGATATAGCTTCCTTTGTTACATCGTCTAGTACAGGCTTTGAATAAATAATATTTGTCGATATATCCGTAACTGTAGATTTAGAAGGAGTTCCTGTCTTATTCGTCGATATCGGAACCGGAGTTAATGTTGGTGTAGCCGATGGTTTATTTGTTGGTATCGGAGTTGATACCGGCAAAGTTGTTTGTGTCGGGCGAAGTGTTGGCGTGGGCCGCGGTGTTGATGTGGGCCGTAGTGTTGCAATTACCTTTTTTGTTGCAGTAGGTACAGGTTTTTGGGTTGGCTGTATGGAAGCATTAATAACCTGGGGTTGATGAACTGAATACCCCGATTCAATTACTTCACTATTCCAGTCGATCATTGAAGTTCCTGATATGCCTTTTGTTATGGTAGGAGAGTTTTCAAACTTCACCTCTGTTGACTGCTCCCTTAATACCTTAAAATATATCACCCCTAAAACACCTGATGTTTCTGCAACTCCATCAGCCCTATAATTCATAAAAAGTCCATAAACCCTGCCAAAGTTTATTATTCCCTCTGATAAGCTGTGTGATGCTGTCGGAATAGCTCCATAAGCACTATTGACAATAATTGTTCCCTCTTGAGGATTGGTATTCCTTGCAAAAGGTGTTACCTTGTCTGCTTCAACAGCCTCAAGTACTTCGGGATCAAATTTGATATTCACTTGAAATCCCGCAAGGTTAGGAATATTATTTACAACTATAGTGGCTTTTATTATGTCTCCTACCGAAGCTTCCGTTCTATCAAGTTCAATTGTTACATAGGAAGCTGAATCAGCAAATGTAAAATTTGTCGATATGGCTGTTATTATCAATAACAGCACAAGAAATATCGATATTGTTTTTCTTACCATAAAAGAAAAGATCCCCCTTAAAGCAAATATATTTCATTATAACTTTTTTCGACAACATGCCTAATAAAATTATAACATAAAAAGTTATAACATTAATCATTCATGAAGTTTCCTTATTTTTCTATAGAAATAAACTAAAACTGCTGTAAGTACCAATATGGTTATTAGAACGATGCCTATTACAATAAAATTGTTGCCCTCTTTACCTGATTTGACCGTGTCATTGCTGTCTTCCTGAGAAGGTTTTATTGAAGGACCATTTTCGTTTGGTGTAATATACAATGGTATCTTCTTTAGCTTCTTATCATAAGTAATTACAAGTTCTCCACTACCTTCTCCCAATGCCTTCATAACACCGTTTTCATCAACGGTTGCAAAAACTTCACCTTTAATCTCATAAAGTACATCCTGCGTAATTTCAAGTTCTATATCATATGGATATTCAAGCATCATTTTCAATTGCGTCTCTTCCCCTACCTGCAGCTTTAATTCACTCGAAGCTGTATTTATCTTCCTTAAGTCTTCCCAGACATATCCGTCATCTGAAACAAGAATTGCACCTTTATAGCCAACTGATATAAATCGGTTTCCGTCAAAGACTATATCCCTTAGGTAACTTCTGGTATTGCTTTCTTCCTCGTACCAGTTTAACCCGTCCTTCGAGGATATGATATTTCCGACTTGACCCACAGCAAATAATTTGCCCTTTCCCGATTCAATTGCATAAAGACAGTTTGAAAAATCAATTCCTGTCTGATTGCTGATTTCTCCATTATCTATCCAGTTATTCCCGTCCTCAGATAAAAGTACATTCATATGATCTCCTACGACGATGTATTTGCTGCCATTCCATACTATGTCGTAAAATGTTGTAGTCGAGATCTCTGACATTACTTCACTCCACGTTATTCCATCAGTTGATGTCAAAACCAGTCTTCTGTCCCCTACTGCAATGTACCTGTCATTTACCCATTTTACTTCGTGTAAGGTCTCCATAGTTGCCATCCTGATCCTTGTCCACTCTTGTCCATCTTCCGAGATAAGCACATTTCCGCTGCTGCCTACGGCAACAAACTGCTTTCCGTTAAACTCCAACCCAAAGAGGTCGGTATTGCCTGGTGAATTAATAAAAGACCAGTCAATTCCATCACTTGATGTCAGAATAACCCCCTCATCACCTACTGCAACAAACTTCTCCATAGCCCAGATAATCTTATTAAGATTTTTTTCTGTATTAGACCTTCTCTTCTCATAGTCTATTCCATTATTCGACGTCATTACAGTACCCTTCTCACCAACAATAACATAGACACCTTTATCATTAAAGGAAATACTGTATAAATCAGGGGGTGTGCCTTCATTGTAAGCAAATGCAAGGGCTTGTCCAAATGCGGCCGATATAAATATAATCAAAACTAATAATTTTCTCATCTTAAGTTATCTCCTAAAAAATTCGTATAAAAATATATTATATTAAATAATTTGAATAAACAATAATGTAATTTAATAATAACTCTCTAGTATTTAAAGTTCTGCTGCATCTTTCCCTTGTCCGTCAATAAATTAATCCTATAAATTACATAAGGAAAAAGGCAAGATGGTCATCTCCACCTTGCCCCTATCGCTTGTATTAAATATCATTTTGATCATTGGTTTCTTTATAATGTTATTACATAGGCAGTGCTGTATTATATGGCTGGCTTTACTTCTGTCCAAGGTCTCCCTCTTTTTTACATGCAGCCTGGGCGGCAGCAAGTCTGGCTATAGGTACACGGAAAGGCGAGCATGATACATAGTTCAAACCAACCCTATGGCAAAACTCAACAGATGACGGATCTCCGCCGTGCTCACCGCAAATACCAAGTTTTATACCAGGCCTTGTTTGTTTACCAAGTCTGGCTGCCATTTCAACAAGTTTACCTACGCCATTCTGATCAAGTCTCGCAAATGGATCGGACTCATAAATCTTTTTATTATAGTATTCCTCTAGGAATTTACCCGCATCATCACGGCTGAAACCAAAAGTCATTTGAGTCAGGTCATTTGTACCGAATGAAAAGAATTCAGCTTCTATTGCAATTTCATCAGCAGTTATGGCTGCTCTCGGTATTTCTATCATGGTTCCGACCATGTACTCAAGTTTAACTCCTGACTTTTCAATTACTTCATTTGCAGTCTTAACAACTACATCTTTAACATACTTCAATTCTTTAATGTCTCCAACCAGAGGAATCATTATTTCAGGGATAACACTCATACCCTGTTTATTAACATTGATAGCAGCCTCAATTACTGCTCTTGTCTGCATCTCAGCTATTTCAGGATAAGTTACCGACAAACGGCATCCCCTGTGTCCCATCATAGGATTAAACTCGTGAAGATCTGCAACAATTCCCTTGAGTTCTTCAAAGGTCATTTTCATCTCTTTGGCCAGGGCAGCAATATCTTCGTCTGCCTGAGGAAGAAACTCATGTAATGGTGGGTCCAGGAACCTTATGGTAACCGGATAACCCTTCATTTCCCTAAACAAGCCTTCAAAATCTCCCCTTTGCATTGGAAGCAGCTTTTCAAGGGCTTTTCTTCTCTGTTGTTCTGTTCTTGCAACTATCATTTCTCTCATTGCAGGAATTCTGTCAGGCTCAAAGAACATATGCTCGGTACGGCACAGTCCAATACCTTCCGCGCCGAATTTCATAGCCTGAGCGGCATCATTAGGTGTGTCGGCATTGGTTCTGACTTTAAGCGTTCTTATTTCATCAGCCCACTTCATTAATGTTGAAAAATCTCCGGTCATTTCAGGATCAACCGTTGGTAACTGCTGACCATATACATTACCTGTAGACCCGTCAAGAGAAATCCAATCTCCTTCATTGTACTTCTTACCATTTTTATCAATAAAGAATTTTTCTTCTTCGTTAATTTTAACTTCACTGCAGCCGGCAACACAGCAAGTCCCCATACCACGCGCAACCACCGCAGCATGAGAGGTCATTCCTCCACGTCCTGTAAGTATTCCTTTTGAAACATGCATACCCTCTATATCTTCAGGTGATGTTTCAAGTCTAACAAGCACTACATTCTTTTCACCATTTTTATATGCACTAACAGCATCCTCTGCCTCAAAATATACCCTGCCGGTAGCAGCACCGGGTGAAGCAGGAAGACCTTTAGCCACAGGTACCGCAGCTTTTAAAGCTTTTGGTTCAAAGTTAGGGTGAAGAAGTGCATCGAGCTGTTTCGGGTCTACTTTCAGAACGGCTTCTTCTTTGGTAGCCATTCCTTCACTTACCAGATCAACAGCTATTTTCAAAGCTGCAGCAGCCGTTCTTTTACCATTTCTGGTCTGGAGCATGAAAAGCTTTCCTCTTTCAATTGTAAACTCCATGTCCTGCATGTCTCTATAATGTTTTTCAAGTTTATCTGCTATATTTACAAACTGATTGTATACATCAGGCATTATTTCCCTTAAATGTTCAATTGGCTGTGGGGTCCTTATACCTGCAACAACATCTTCTCCCTGTGCATTCATAAGGAATTCTCCATACAGCTTCTTTTCACCGGTAGATGGATTCCTTGTAAATGCAACACCCGTTCCGGAATCATTACCCATATTTCCATATACCATTTCCTGCACATTTACAGCAGTTCCCCAATCACCGGGTATATCATTAAGTCTCCTGTACACTATTGCTCTCGGGTTATCCCATGAACGGAAAACCGCTTTTACAGCTTCCATCAATTGAGCCTTTGGCTCCTGAGGAAAATCAAATCCCTTTTCTCTTTTGAATAATTCCTTATATCTTTTAACTACTTCCTTAAGGTTGTCAGCTGTCAGGTCAGTATCAACCTTTGCCCCAGCTTCTTCTTTTACAGCATCAAGAATTCTTTCAAATTTGGGCTTTTCTACCTCCATAACAACATCACTGAACATCTGTATAAATCTTCTATAACTGTCATAGGCAAATCTTGGATTATTTGTTAATTGTGCTAATCCTTCAACTACCACATCATTTAATCCGAGATTAAGTATTGTATCCATCATACCAGGCATTGAAGCTCTGGCACCCGAACGTACAGAAACAAGAAATGGGTTTTTAGGATCACCGAATCTCTTACCAACAATTTCTTCTGTTTTGGACATCATTGCATAAATTTCTTCTTCGATTTCCTTAGCGATTACCCTATTATCATCATAATACCTGGTACAAGCTTCTGTTGTCACAGTAAATCCTCTTGGAACAGGAAGACCCAAACCTGTCATCTCTGCCAGATTTGCACCCTTGCCACCAAGAAGATTTCTCATAGAAGCATTACCTTCACTAAATAGATACACATACTTTGCCATTTGAAAAAACCTCCTGTATATTATGTATTTGTTTTATACTATAAGAAAGTATCCTAATGTAAGAAATACTCTCCCTAAATTACCGTTTATGTAGTATTTATCTCCAACATTCAGGGAAAATATGCCTCAGCCCATCTCATTATATCATAATAATAAAATTTTTCACTAGTATTTTTAGAAGTTTATATCCATCAAGAAATATACTGATAAAATCAGATCTTCAAATGCATCAATAAGCTTAAAAAACAATTAATCTTACCCATATAAACCACAGAGTATCAAAGTGGAAACAGGCTCCTGCCCTGCGAATTCTCAAGTAGATTTCCCATAATTCAAGAAACATATACAAAGAGGGGTTCTTCAATAACCACAAATCCTTTATTCTATATGCTTTATAAATATAAGCTGAATAAATTCCATAAGTAAAAAGGTGCGTTCGATTTAAATACATGGTTGAAATTTGCATTATAGACTGTAAATAGTGCTTTTCATGCAACAAATATTTAATTTGAATGAGTTAATGATATAATATAAATATAACATTTTATATAAAAGTCTACATATATACCCT